>JBIKNE010000114.1:0-6555 GCA_044358855.1 Bacteriovoracaceae bacterium
CGATTGGAAGACGTTTTATGAATATGGGTTATCACGACGCCGATGTTTTAAGTCGTAGTAACAAAGAATTTATTCTGAGCCTTTTCCCCTCTGATAATATTTATCAGACGCTACTCCCTATTGATGCACGCGATTCGATTGGCAAGGTTGGTAAAGACACAGAGCCAGTTCGTAAAATGCTCGAGTCTATCGGCTTTAAGTATATTCACGAAGTCGACCCTTTTGACGATGGCCCTCACTATCAAGCGCAACTGAAAGATGTAAAACCAGTTAAACAAATGGTGAGAGGAGTTCTTTCGCAAGATGAGTTTGATGCTAACACCGCTAAAGAAATGTTGGTTGCGATCCCCAAAGCTGATTACGATTTCTTTGCTGTTAAAATTAAAGTTTGCTTGAGTGGCGATAAGATCATTTTAAATCCGAAAGAGGTGACAGGATTGAAAATAGCATGGGGTGAAACGAGCTGTGCTATACCGTTCTAAGCTTGTTTTTTATCCACCAGAACACCAAGGGTAGATGTTACGCGAGTTTTGTCTTTGCCGTTTTCATCTTTTACCGAAACTCTATACATTCGTAGATCCGAATTTCTGCGATAACTCTGTAAACCGCTTTGCTTGAAGATTTTTTCTTCTGAATCACGGAATTTTTCTCTCTCTGAGAGCATGAAATCCAAAGTATCTGGTTTGGTTTTCTCATATTCTTCTTGAGCAGCTTTTCTGAGTTCGGCTTGTTTGTCAGCTGACAGCACACCGATAGCTTCTAGAGGTGACTCATTGGCGACGAACTCGCGGCCCGTAATGGTTTCTTTAGAAGCAACTTTTTGCTGGGGAAACTCTAAAACCCGAGCTTCAGTTTTAGGCCGTGATTCATCCCACAACCACGTCTCTCCACCCGCAGCTTGTTGAAACACTGCGCCCTTTTCACGTGATTCCTCTGTGAGATACTTCAAATCCTGAGGCGTAATAAGCCCCAATATTGTCATAATCACTGATTTAAATGCTCCCACGCGATGACTCCTTAACACCCTATCGGTAGTTTAGCGTGAGTTCTTGAGTGTTTTGGGCAACTAGTCGTAATCCCTTGAATTCAATGCTTTAAATCCTTAAAATCACGCTGGACAAAAGCCACGGTGGGTCCTATAAATTTAAGCTCTTGATGTTGGGGTGTGGCGCAGTGGTTAGCGCAGTAGACTGTTAATCTATTGGTCGTCGGTTCAACTCCGACCACCCCAGCCATCTTTTCTTAATCTCTTTTGATTTTCAGCTCTTTCTTAAGCTGATCAAAACTCAATTGATGATAATCCCTGAAACATTCTTCACTGATGAGTTCTGATGATGGAAAAGTTGTAGAAATGCCCAGCAGTTTCATTCCCGCATTTTTTCCCGCCATGAGTCCTGCGTTGGTATCTTCCACCACCAAACATTTTTGTGGAACTATACCCAGTTCGCGAGCTGCGAGTTCAAAACATTCTGGGTGTGGCTTTCCTTGCTTTACACGATTAATAGTAACAAGAATTTTTGGGATCGAAATTCCGGCAAGTTTCAAGCGATGAATCGCGAGCTCCGTGTCTGCGGAAGTGACAATCGCCCAAGGAAAGCCATTAAGCGAGTTTAAGAACTCATGAACTCCCTCAATTGCCTCCACTCCCTCAGATTCTTTCAGCTCTTGCTCTAGCACCCAAGCCTCTTCTACTTCTAAGTCTAGGTGGGGTGCTAATTCCTTGATAGAGGATCTCGCAGGGCGACCATGAATCACGGCCAAAACGTTTTCAGGTGGGAGTCCCACTCTTTGTGCCCACGCAGTCCACACCTTATCAACGGCTGCAATAGACGTGACGAGCGTGCCGTCCATATCAAACAGAAAGGCATCAATACCGACGATGACATTTTTCATAGGCCCACATACTATGCTCACGCACCTGAATAGCAAATAGGATATGTCATGCGGAACTTGACTCAAGATTGGCTTGTAAACTGTCATAAAATTATGACAAGCACCTTCGAGCAAACTCATACTCAATTACCCAGCACACTCCGAAAAGCTTCTAGGCAAGTCGCCTATTCAAACCGCTCTTGGGAGTGGAAGTGGTTTTGGCTACAGAATGCCATGCTACTTTTAAAACAAAATGAACTCACTCTTCAGCTGTCGAAAAAAGATGATTGGAGCCAAACCCATGAGGAAGTTTTTGAGGGGTGGAACAAAAGTGAGCACGCCCAATTCTTTCTAGCGCGTTTGAATAAGGGTGAAAAATTGGGTAGCGCATCGAAAGCTACTAGTAAGAAGCTTACAAACCAACTTATCCAGCTAGCGATAAGACACTTTGGCTTCAAGGGGAGCCTAACACGAGATTATATTTCTCAATTTGAACTCGGTGAGTTTAATAAGAAATCAACTTACACCACGATAAAAGTCGATCATCGCAGAGAAGTAATCTTTCATACATGGGATACAAAAAATCAAACTAAGCAACTTAAAGGTATTGAAACATCTCTTTCGGTTATTAAAACGGTATCACCCGAAAGCTACGAACTCTTTGCACGATTCACTCGTTCAATAACTCCCATTAAGCAAAAAGAGTTTGTGAGCTACTCGCTTCAATCTCTTCCAGGGCATTCTTTTATTAATCTTTACCACCGAGACTCACTCGATTTGCTCGATGATCTGCTTCATGAGAGCGGACACCATCTGTTGAACTTATTTTTGATTCAACATTCTCCACTCAAAGAAGATTCACCTGAGCTTTTTTATTCTCCTTGGAGAAAAACACTTCGTCCTATCCGTGGCATCTACCATGCCCATTGCACATTCTATTTTGCGCTCAAGCTCTATCACGATCTGCTGAATAGTGTGCTACTTGGTGATTTAGATGAGCTTTGGAAACTTAATCAAAAGCAAAAACAGAAAATCGCACGTCGATATCTTGAAGAGTGGTATATGCTTGAACATTCTTCGAAATCTCTAAAGGTTGCCAAGAAGAAGAATCTTATTAATGCCGAAGGTCTCCAGTTGTTGCGAGAATTTGAATTAGATCGAAGCAAACTTGGAAAGTTGCGCAACAAGGCGTTGACCCATTTAAGCGCCAAAGACAAAAAATCTTTAAAAACATTAATTACTGAGCTGAAAAACAATCGCTAGTTAAGACTGAGCAAGAGGCTTTGCATTTCATTAGCGGGCATAAGCTCACCCTTCTTGGCAGCAATCTTTATTCCTTGCTCCCAAATTGCCTTAGCTCGCTCCGATTCATGCAAGGCTTGCAATGCTTTTCCAAGAGCCAAATAAGCAACAGCATAGTTAGGATCAGATTGGATAACCTGGTCTAAATATTTAACGGCATCCTGAAATTGCCCTCGCTCCAAACAAAGTCCACCAAGACCGTAATTTGCCAGAGCATCTTCCGGATCAATCTCTAGCACCTGCCTAAACATTCCTTCACGTTTCACTCTCTCAAGTTCTAACTTCTGAGCTTCTTCTTTTTGCACTCGCTCTTCAGCCGCTTTACGACCAAACGAAGCGAAGCTCGCAACCGTGGCCTTCGCCTTGTGATCTTCTGCTTCTTGAATTCGATCCTGTTGCATTAAAAAAAGTGAAAGATTAGTGTGGGCCATAACTGACTGAGGATCAACTTCAAGAAGTTTTCTCATCCAGGCTTCGGCATCAACATATTTCTTTTGGCGTCCTAGCATTACTCCCATGGATTCATAGGCGTCAGCAAAAGTGGGATCAATTTCAATGGCTCGCTCCCAAGCCTCTTTGGCAAGAGTTTCATCACCCACACGAAAAGCATCTGTACCGATGTGATAAAGTTCAAGTGCTTTCTCGACAGGACTTCTTTTATAGCGGGGAAAATTTTGTGTTCTATAGACTTGGCCATCATCGGAACTTAGCTTTAATCCATCTACACGAACGTCTCGTAGTACTTGAGCACGGAAATATTTTTCTGAAAAATTTGTGTGCGGTTCGATTTTTGCTACGACCTTTCCTTCTAATTCAATCTCCCATTTTCTTGGAAAATTTCCGGATTCAAGAACCAAGAGTGTTGGTGCCCAGGCAGCTCCACGAATGTTAACAATTTTAGCGACAACCTCTTGACCAGGGAAACAACCCTTACGGAGATCTACTGCGGCCTGAAATAGAATAGTCTGTGTGATCAACTCACCAATATCTTCCGGCTTACTCAGAGATGGAATTCCCTGCCAATAACACCAGTCATTCCAAATTTCTTCACTGACAACTTCAAGTTTTGGCCATTTAGTAAATGAAATATAGCAGTGCTCGCCAGCCAGATTTCCAACACCATGGTTCGTATGAACGCCCGGGCCAAGTGCGAGCCAAAGGTTTTTTGCTTCACTTTCAAAAAGAGCGACGTCTTCTGATATAACATACTTGTCGAAACGCCCTTGGATTTTAGATTTCAACTCATCGTGGGCCAGAATTTCTACTTTCCCACCATGCTGGCGAGCTAGAAAATAACTTTCTAATTTACCATTACGCTCAACAAATGCATGAAACTGCCATATGTCTGAAAGCTTTTGCGTGCTTTGACCTTGAATAAAAGCAATCGCATCTGATCCGCTTGCAGTGAGGGATTGCAGCGTAATTGAGACCTGAGCAGGGTGGTAACGGATTGGACTAAAGTTCACACTGAAAACGATTCGCCACAGCCGCAGGTGTTTTTAGCATTTGGATTTTCGAAGACGAATCCTTTGCCATTAAGGCCATCCTGAAAGTCGAGAGTAATGCCTTTCAAATAGATCGAAGATTTTGGATCGATAAGAACTTTAACGTCGCCATAATCCTGAATATTGTCCTTCTCGCGTTGATCCGAAAATTCAATCTTATAGGAAAGTCCAGAACATCCACCACCGATCACGGCCAGTCTAAGTCCACCCTTACCTTTGGCATCTTCCTGGGCCTGAATGGCACGAATTTGTTGCAGGGCCTTGTCAGTCACTAGAACTAGGTTTTGCTCCATAAATACTCCTAAACACTTATATAGGATTGTAGCAGACTACTGGCAACCCCGGGCTTCTAATCAGAGCTTTCGCATTGTTAGATTTCATGTCAAAATTTGTCTAGCTATCTAACTTCTTAGAATTTCGAAATTATGGATCTGACGCTCTATCATTATGTTCATTGTCCATTTTGCGTACGAGTGCGTCTAGCGCTGGGCTACCTAGCATTACCTTGGAAATCCCTGGTTTTACCCTACGACGATGAGAAGACTCCAGTGGCTCTCACTGGCAAAAAAATGCTCCCGATTGCCGTCATTGATGGCAAGGCGATGAACGAAAGCCTCGAAATTATCGCAAGGATAGACAGCTCCAAGAAGCTGGCCGGTGTGATTGATCCTTCACTTGATCAGGCTCTCCAGGTCGTTGGTGAATATGTGCATAGCCTTGTTATGCCATACTGGATCTGGACTCCTGAGTTTAGTGAGAGTTCTAGGCAATATTTCCAAAAAAAGAAAGAAATCAAACGAGGCCCGTTTGAAAATCTAGTCAAGAGAAGACAGGAGTTTGAAGCTCCAGTTAATGAATGGCTGACTCAGCATGAATCCTCGCTTCGGCCCTATTGGAAAAGTGAACGCTTATCAATTTCAGATATCGCATTGGCCGCACACCTATGGGGTCTGCACCTATTGCCAAACTTCACTTTCCCCCCCAAATGGCATGATTACTTACAAATGATTCAAGCTGAATGCCGTTTTAATTATTTAATGGATATCGGAGGGCAACAATGAAAGTTGTTCTTCAGGCGAAAACGGGAAGCAAGGAAGTTCTTTTTGAAGTTTCTTCAATTCCGGTAATTTTAGGACGCGGGGACAAAGCACTTGTTGTGTTGCCGGATACAAATTGTTCACGCAACCATTGTCGTTTTTTTGTTCGTGATGGCGGTCTCTGGGTTGAAGATATGCAATCCAAAAATGGTACCTTTGTTAATGCGATTAAAACCGACAAAAAACAAATTTTCTTAAACGATAAAATTAACATCGGTAGTACTGAGATTCGAATTCCAACTCACAAGAATAAACCTGAAATAGTTAAACTACTTCAGACACAGTCAGTTGCATCGAGAGAAGAGCCTATTTTGCGAGTTGAAACAAACCCCATGATAGATGAGTTACGCCATAATCCGCTCAAGGCCTTAAAAACGGTAAATGAGGGAACCGCCGTTATTAATAAAAAGAAGTTAATGGAGAACAAATTATTTAAAGATGCATTTGTAGAACACAAAAGGGTCAATCCTAAACTCACTCAGCAATGGCGATTCAAGATTGCAAAAGTCATTGATACCATATCTCCAATAATTGCACTCGCTCTCCCCCACACTTTGATTTTTATAATTGGAATTAAAACTCGCGGGACAATGACGACAACAGTTATCTCACTAATGCTTGGCGGGATTTTTTGGTATTGGAATAAGAAATTCCCGACCAAAACACTTGGTCGCAAGTTAATGGGAATCTGGGAAGACTAAACTCTTTTCCAGGGTGTTTCATTTATTTCAAAGTGTTTATTCACCCATCGGGCCAATACAAAAAAATAATCAGATAAG
>JBIKNE010000115.1:0-6483 GCA_044358855.1 Bacteriovoracaceae bacterium
GTTTTCTTGGCGAACAACGAGAGCAGTCTTAGTGTGGGTCTTAAGACCTAAGATTCCGTAAACCACATGAACACCGGCATCTTCTAGCTTATTCGCCCAGAAGATATTTCGCTGTTCATCGAAGCGCGCCTTAAGTTCAACCAAACATACCACTTGCTTGCCACTTTCAGCGGCCTTAATCAGACTTTTAATAAACGGACTATTGTCACCGGTGCGATAGAGAGTCATTTTTATCGCCAGGACATTGGGATCTTCAGCGGCTTGAGAAATAAATCTTTCAACCGTGGCAACAAAACTCTCATAGGGATGATGAACCAACACATCCCCTTGTTTTAAGAGTTGAAAAATATTTCCTTCTTCTTGGAAAGTGCGCGGAATTTGCGGCACCCAGTGACGGAACTTTAATTTCGGGAAATCTAGATCAACGATGACCTTGAAGGATGCATAGTCCATTGGATAATCTACAGCGTAAACATCGTTTTCGGTGATATCCAAAGATTCTTTCAAGAAGCTCAACATCGACGGGTCACAATCTTTATAAGTCTCAAGCCGGACACACTCAGCAAGTCTGCGCTCTTTGAGTCCTTCTTCAACTAAAATCATCAAATCATCGGCTTCATCGTCCCGCTGAACGATGTCAGCATTTCGTGTCACCCTAAAAGGTACGATCTGCTGAATCTCCATCCCCGGATAGAGCAATGGCAAATTATGACGAACAATTGATGTCACTCGAATAAAGCGATGCTGATTACCGCCGGCCATAGGCAGTTTTAGCCACGATGAAACTCCTTGAGGGATCTTCACACGTGAGAATAACACGGCATCAGTTTGCGGATTACGCAGAATCAATCCCAGAGAAAAAGACAAGTTTGAGATAAACGGGAATGGGTGGCCTGGATCAACGGACAAGGGAGTAAGGATAGGAAACACTTTATTACGGAAATAATCATCGCAGTACTTGCGATCTTCTTCATTTAAATCTTCATAAGAAGAAAAAGTGATGCCTTCTTTTTCGAGTGGCGCTAATAATGCTTTAAAAACTTTTTGCTGAGTTTCGAGATCTTCCAAAATATGTTGGCGAACAACCAACAATTGCTTTTCCGGGCCCATTCCATCAACTGATTTATGAATTTGTCCGGAAGCCACTTGGCGCTTCATGCGTCCAATTCGCTTCATCACGAACTCATCGAGATTGGCACTGAAAATAATCAGAAAGCGCAAACGCTCCAACAACGGTGTTCGCTCATCCACTGCTTCGGCGAGCACTCGGCGATTGAACTGCAGCCAAGAAAGATCGCGATTCAAAAAATGGGTAGGATCGACATTAAATTCGATTTTACGGGGGGCTCGCCCCTTTTTCTGTTTTCTCATAGAAACCTTGATGGACTTTTAAGTTCACGTAGCGGGTTGAATCTTTCTTATTTTAAACCCGATCACCGCAACTGCAATGGCCACCAGAGGATTTAACAAATTAAACATACAATACGGTGCATAGGAGAGCGTCGCGACCCCGAGTACTCCACTAAAGTATGCCCCACAGGTGTTCCATGGAACTAAAACCGAGGTCAAAGTCCCTGCATCCTCCAAAGAACGAGACAAGTTCTCCGGCGCAAGCCCTGCTTTACGATAAGCATCACGGAACATTCGGCCTGGAACGACAATCGCCAAGTACTGGTCAGCTGCCGTCAGGTTTATCGTAATACAGCTCGCTAACGTTGCAGTTATCAATGAAGCCGTACCGCGAACTGCTTTTAGAATCGTTTCAGCAATACGTTCGAGCATGCCAGTCATCTCCATCACACCACCGAAAGTCATCGCCATCAAAATCAACCAGACGGTGTTAAGCATGCTGCTCATACCACCACGCGAAAGGAGTGAATCGATCGTGGCTACACCTGTCTCAATTTTAAAGCCACCATGAGCAATCGCGATGGTATTTTTCCAGGCACTCGTCCAACTAAAAGCTTCACCGGAAATTTGCGCAATCAATTCTTGTTGCGTGAACATCGCCAGTAATCCACCCAAGAGCGCACCAATGAAGAGTGCAGGCAATGCCGGAACTTTTTTTGCCACCATCACAATCACAAGTAAAGGAAGCGCAAACGCGACGGGAGATAGATTAAATGTTTTATCTAATGTGAGTGTGAGTTGTTCAACAGCACCCATATCAAAGATCTGTGCCTGAAAGTTTAAACCGATGATTGTAAAAATGATGAGAGCAATCAGGATCGAAGGTACAGTTGTGATCAACATGTAGCGTACATGGGTAAAAAGATCGGTGCCCGCCATGGCAGGAGCTAGATTAGTGGTATCCGACAAAGGAGAGAGTTTATCGCCGAAATAAGCTCCAGAAATAATCGCACCGGCCGTCATTTCATCGGGTACACCGATGGCCTTACCAATGCCCATCAATGCGATACCAACTGTTCCACCTGTCGACCAGCTTGAGCCCGTCGCAATAGAAACTATACAACATACCAAACATGTGACTGGTAAAAACCAACTCGGATTCACAATCTGAATACCATAATAAATCATCGTAGGAACGACACCCGAGAGAATCCACAGACTCACCAGCATCCCGACTACCAACAAAATCAAAACTGCCTGCATAGACAGACCAATCGAGTGAATGATTTTTTGTTCAATCGATTTGTAGTCATGTTTTAAGACAAAAAGACCAATAATCGCCGCTACGGCCGCTGCCGCCATCAATGCCATCTGATTGGGACCTGAAGTTGCGCCATCTCCAAAGAGGCGGATGTTCACTATCAAGAGCCCTATCAAAACCAGCAGAGGAACGAGCGAGAGCAAGAGGCCTGGGCGACGTGGTTGAACGGACATTGAAAGCTCCTTAAAAGTGTCGATTTTTTAGACACCCTCATTAGAAGTGAAGGAATTTTGTTCACATGGACTTAATTAAGACTAAAAACTCCCCCCCTCTCTGGCAAGCATAACCCTTCGGAAGAACACCTGTTTTTGGCTAAATAAGGCCACCCTTGGGCCTAGGGACTCCTTGGCACAGATCTTGGATATGTAAAGGCAGGGAGTAATTTTTACAGGGTTTTAACATCAAGGGAGTATTCTATGAAAAAGCAAAATTGGGTTTGGACACTGTCCGCCCTCGCCGTACTGGCCTCACCACTTACGCTCGATCATCTCGTGGGTAAATTAGGCCATGAACACATTTATCGCTCGATTGCTTCAAATGAGAGCGAAGAGAAGTTTCCACATTTAACTCGTGCCCAAGAGGAACAAGTTAAGGAAGAAACACCGGCCCAGGCCGAAGAGAAACGCATCGTTGTTATTAAAGTCGTTAAACTGACTATTAATGATCCAGCGTTACTCAAAAAACTTAATGATGAAATTAACGCCGAAAAGAAAAAAGGCGAAGAACTTCAGTCTCAATTAAAAGACGCTCAAGACCAATTGGCGATTACACAAGCTTCTTTGGAAGACGTCAATAACCAAGACAAGGCCAAAGCTCAGCGCGTTCAAGAACTAGAAAAAGCGGTTGAAGTTCATGTGGCCCGTATTACCGAGCTTGATTCAATCGTGCTTGAACTAGAAAAATCTTCTTCTCTTTCAAAACAAGAATTAGAAGAAACAAAATTAGCGCTTGAAGCTGCGAAAGTCAGTGCCGACGAAGCTTCAAAAGTTTTAGTTGAAACACAAACAAAACTCGATGAATCAACAAAAACAATCGCTCTTAAAGACGAAGAACTTAAAACTAAAGAAACAGAACTGAGCACCAAGGCCCAAGAGCTTCTTAAAAAAGATGAAGAGTTGGCAGCTAAAGCCGCTGAAGCTCTCAAAAAAGAAGAAGAGCTCAAGCTTAAGAATGAAGAGCTAGCTAAGTCAGAATTAGCGTTGCAAGAAAGAACCGAAGCACTTGAAGAGCAAAAAGAATCACACGATCTCTACGTCTGTAAATCAGAAGAGAAGTTCGTGGTTCTTGGCAAACAGATCGAAGACTTGAACAAACAACAACAACAGTTCACACAAGTGATGTTGGGTCTGAACCAAGTATTGATTGGTTTGTTCTCTCAAATGCAGAACATGAATCAAGGTCAACAGCCGCAAATTCTTGGTATGCAACCTCAGGGTTACTTCGGTCAGGCCTACATGCCTAACCCATATGCGACCGGCCAATTGCCTTCACCATCAGCGGTTATGGGTAACCACTCATTTAATCCATGGATGCAGCAGTCTCAGCAGCCGATCATCAATAACTACTACGGACCAACTGGCATGGGCCAAGGTCAACAGAGTATGATGCCTCAGCCGCAGTACTTCATGCCAAACCAAGGTCTACCAGGAAGCTTTGATTTCGGTGCTCAAGGTATGAATGACGGATCACGTGCAGTCTTCGGTGCTTTTGGCCCTCAAGGTCAACCAAACGCCCCACAGATCGTGCCTCAGATGACTCAAGTTCCGGTAATGGCGCCACAAATGGCGATGTAGACCTAAAGTAAATTACTCACCTACCCTTGAAAGCCTCGCTGTAAAAAGCGGGGCTTTTTTTGTTTAAACTTCTTTTCATGTGTTCCGAAAAGTCTCATGCGGCACCTGCAAACCCGCGAGAAAAAATGAAAGAAACAGAAGCGAAAACGCTTAAACAAGATAAATTGATTTTTAAAGTGTGCCACGCTTGTGGCCATTGCAATGAATCTCAGATTGAACCTGAACGCTGTCAAAAATGTCAAAAAGCCTTTCTTCCTTTAAAT
Source organism: Bacteriovoracaceae bacterium (assembly GCA_044358855.1). Taxonomy (GTDB): domain Bacteria; phylum Bdellovibrionota; class Bacteriovoracia; order Bacteriovoracales; family Bacteriovoracaceae; genus UBA6144. The sequence goes on from JBIKNE010000115.1 coordinate 4,728, forward strand.
TACTTTGAAAAAATTCACGCTCAAGGTGATAAGTCTGAGAAATTCCATGACCTCTTTGAATCTAGTGACGCACTGGATGAGAAGGATCTCATCAAAGGTCTCTACGTTCTGTGGTGAGTTTGTTAACGTCAAATTATGACGGCGATTACTCTCCACCCCGCGCTCCAAAGACTCCTTGAAAAACGTGGCCTCAATGCGCAAACCGCGCAGGATTTCCTTTCTTGGAATTTAAAAGACATTCCTGATCTCACACAGATGATCGACATGGAGAAGGCTGCGCTTCGCCTTATCACAGCGATTGAACAAAACGAAAAGATTGCGGTCTACGGCGACTATGATGTCGACGGTACCACCTCGTGCGCTCTGCTCTGGCACTTTTTCCAAATGCTCGGTCACACTATTGAGGTGTTCCAACCCAGCCGCTTTGTAGAAGGTTATGGCATTCATCCTGTTTCGATCGATAACGCACTCGAGACGGGTGTGAAAGTACTGATCTCAGTCGATTGTGGCATCTCAAATATCGAAACAGCGGATTATGCTCAGGCAAAAAATATTGATCTCATCATCACCGATCACCATCGTGATGCTGCCGCTCATATCCCGCGTGCCTATGCGGTGGTTAATCCGAATCGTCGTGACGAACCAGTTGACTCACCTCTTAAAGCTCTCGCCGGTGTGGGTGTCGCCTTTGCTCTGGCAGTGAAAATCAGAGAGATTCTGATTTCTCAAGGTAAAGAGATTCCTTCTCTCTACCCACTCTTACCTTTTGTCGCCATTGGCACAATTTGCGATCTAGCAGTTTTAACTCCCATTAATTTGCGCCTCTCTCGTCATGGACTCAAACAAATTCCAACCTGCAGCTACCCTGGCATCTTGCAGTTTTTTGCTCCAGAAGAATTAAGTGTCGGTGTCACGAGTGAGAAGATCTCATTTAACATCGGCCCCATGATTAATTCCAAAGGCCGCCTCGATCATCCAGAACGCGCGCTTAAACTTCTCACGGCCAAGACTCGCGAAGAAGCACGAGAGCATTATCAGCACTTAGAAATTTCTAATCGAGATCGCCGTATCATCCAGGCCGAAGTGGTGGAAGGTGCCAAAGAAGAAGTTCTAAAAAACATCACGGAAGATTTAATCGTTAACGTCGTCTATCGCCCGGAATGGCATGAAGGCGTGGTAGGAATTGTCGCCAGTAAACTGGTTGATTCATTCAGTGTTCCGGCCGTCGTTCTCACCAACGCCGAAGAGCCTGGCATCATCAAAGGCTCGGCACGCGCTGCTGGCGAGATGAATATGTTTGAGTGTCTCGAGCAATGCAAGGATCTCTTCATCAAGTTCGGAGGCCATAAAGCGGCTGCCGGACTTTCTATGAAAAAAGAAAATCTGCCTGACTTTCAAAAACGTCTGCGCCAAATCGTGGGTGCTCTTCCTGAAGTGCTTCGCACACGCTCTGATCGCTGGGACGTAGAGCTCTCACCGGAAGAAGTCAGTCCGCAATTGGTGCGTGATCTGTTGCATCTTGAGCCATTCGGTAATGGTAACGAGCGCCCGGTATTCCGTATGAGTGGAATGAAGCTCGCGAGTTATCGCATTCTCAAAGACGCTCATGTGCGCTGGACATTCTCGGCACTTAAAAACCCACAGCAAACACTCGCTGGTATAAGCTTTCATTACCTTGGAAAGTGGAATCAACCAGGACCAGATGAAGTTTTCCAAAAACAAAATAAAGTCCCCTTCACTTTGCAGTTTGGTCTGG
>JBIKNE010000116.1:0-6468 GCA_044358855.1 Bacteriovoracaceae bacterium
CCAACTTATCGCACTAGCAATCTCGTTAAAGTGCTTTTCTTGAGGAGCAAGACCTAATAGCTCAAAGTAGTTTTTGGTAAAATTAAAACGAGCTTGCAAGGCCGCATAATCCCCTACTACGCGAATCATCACTTGTGGGCGAGAGTTCCCCATTTGCAAACGTAATTCTTCGAAGTCACGCCCGAGTCTGACGTGATCTTTTAGTTGCCAGCGAGGTTTAAGTTCTACTGCTTCATCGACCTGAGCAAAGTCATTCACTCCCGCTTGAACAATCTTACGTTTTTTAAATTTATCTTGAATCTCATTCCAATGAGTTTTCGTACTTTCTTTTAAATAAGCAACTCGAGTCTCAAGCGAAAGGCCCTGCAAGTGTTGCATCTCACTCCAAGCCTTATTCGCCAGTGCCTGGGTGAGATTTTCTAATGAGTAACAACCTGAGGCGGGATCCATGACTTCGCCAAGTTCAGATTCATTTTGTAAAATCAACTGCGTCGTAAGGGCGACTCGCGCAGATTCGTTTTTAAGACCATTCACAACCAAAAGATCGGCCGGTAGTGACTCCACCACCGCCGCTCCAGCTAAATATCCCGCAGCGACAGCATTGGCATTTCTCAGCATATTGCTCGCTTGATCAAAGGCAGTAAAATCGCGCCAACTGACACGGGCCATCCAGGTAATGCGACTCAAGAGCTCACGCTGGCCTATTTCAGTCAGTGCCGCTTCCACGATTGCTTTGAGAGCGCGCATTTTTGCGATGGACTTAAAAAATTCGCGATCCATATATACTGCGAGAGCAATTGATTCATCTGGCTTTGATTCTGCCCATTCAATCACGCGTGAAAGCAAACAACTCAGTTCGTGAACGGCATGGCCACCCTGGGCGTGAATATCTTGTGCATCTAAAATTCGACAGGCCCCGTCCGGCAAATCAAGCGTGGGATGGGCAATCCAAACTCGAGCAGCACTTTGTTTTAATGCCGCTTCAATAACAGATTTATCCAAGCCTATGCGGGCCTCGTCCCAACCCAAGATAAACGGATCGAGAATAAAATCCCAAATCCCCTGCTGCACCAACTCAGGAACCTTTTTCCAATCAATCTGTGATCCATCGCAGAGACTCATTGATAGTGCTGCACGACGAAAATTGCTGTCACGCCAGACCGTGCTTTGGATGGACAATAAATCAAATTGAAAACCCTCGGGACTTGGACGTTTGAGAAACCGCCCAAGATCGTCAGCTTTTAATTCTTTCTTCAGAAGTTCATGCCACAAAGTTTCATTCATGGAGAGATGTTAACAAAAAAGCAGCGCGCTCGGACAGCAGAAAGGGTGTACAATGAGACCGGAGATACCTTTGGCGCTGACACTTTTGGTTGAAAACAACCCAAAAATTATCGAAATCTACCATTTGAACCTCACAACCTATGTGGGTTTGGAGCTCGTCGTCGCAACTACGCGCGCTGAAGCTGTGCAACTTATTGGGCAGCAGCCATTTAAGCTGATTATAGCCCGCGCTAAGATGGGCAAAGACGATATCGCCGTCCCTGTCGCCGAGCGAATTAAAGAATGTGAACTGACGACTCCTCTGTTTGTCATTGGCCACGGAATTTATCCCGCCTTGGTACATGGCGTGCTTCCTGGCAGTCTTGATTTGAAAGGTGTCGTTAAAGGTTCGGCGCAAGCTTTAGGAATTACCGCTCAACAGATGGTGGAGAAAAAAGTCGAAGACTATTTTGAGTTTCCGGCGCGCCTCATTGAGTGGATCAATTATCCGGTAGTCAATGTTTATACCCGTGATGACTTAGGCCTGTTAGATCTCGTTTTTCCGGCCAATAAAGAAATTGATCGTACCCTGCTTAAAAACCTGCAAACTCTCTGCGTGGATAAGCTTGATCGCTTACAAATCGTGAATCAAATCACGGCAGAATTAGTTGTTCGACTGGAAGATAAAGATCTCAATCCAGATGAACAAATTCAGGCCGGTGCTTCTAATCATGAGCTCATTTCGAAAAAACTCATGAGTATTGGCATCAATGAAGAAACGATTGCCATGGCCAAAAAGAGCATGAACGCTCTCGTTGGTAATGTAAAAAAGTATCCAAAGCTTGGCTCACTTTTACAACGTATGCTCGCCAATAAAGCGGGTTACCTCTATCGCCATACTCAGATTGTGACTTACGTGAGCTTGCATATTGTGCGCAATATTGATTGGGGCACACCGGAACAAGAAGATAAAATCTCCTTTATCTGTTTCTTCCATGACATTGCATTGGAGAACGATAAACAGGCTCAAATCAAAAGCAAAGATGAACTTCGTCGAGCGGAGTTTGATACGCGAGAAAAAAATCTCGTGGAAAAACATGCTCAACTAGCTGCTGAACTCGTTCACAAATATCCTCACGCACCGATGGGTGCTGATCAAATCATTCGTCAGCATCATGGCGTCCTGAACGGTGCTGGTTTCTCCGATCATTTTGGGGCTAATCTCTCTCCAATGGCGATTGTGTTTATTATTGCCGAAGAGTTTACCCGTATCATTATCCAGTCTGAGGCAGCCTTACTAAATGGGCATCAATCCCTAAATAGCAGGGTTATGATTCAAGAGTTAAAAACAACCTTTCCTACTGCGCGCTTCCAGAAGATTATCGATCTCCTTGAAACCATTACTTTTTGACCTTAGGCCAGGCCAATTAAGGCCTTAGAATCAGGCTTTTATTAAGATAAATCGAATAGTAGCCGATAATCTAAATATGAGTGACCAACGCTGCCTTGTTTGTAAATACCTCGGTGACCACGACCATAAAGTTCTTTCGAAAGATCGCATTTATCGCGACCGCGGAACTGACCTGGTTGTTCCTCTTTGTTACGGCCATTCGTGGGAATTGTTTCGCAATGGTCAGCGCAAATTCATAGCCAAATACCGTCACAACTTTATGCACTTCTTTGGAACAGAATCAGACTCTGAGTTCATTGATTACATCAAAGGTAGTTCAGGCAGTAGCTTCGATCGTTGGGCCGCTTAGACTAAAGCAGCAATATAAGAAACCCAAGCATCACAGTTTTCGCCGATCTCTGAGGGTGTGTAGATTCCGTTGCCTCCACCCTTATTGTCATCACCTTCCCAGAATGCAATAGAGCGAGAAAAGCCTGCTTCTTCTAGAATCTCTCTAAGTTCAGCAATCGTCCAAAGGCGCCAATCATAGGTGAAAACATTTTCGTGCTTCTTGCCTTTGGCATCGCGAAAGTGAATAGCAAAAGTGCATTCGGCGGTGATGGGATTAAAACTCTGACATTCCCAGTAGTAAGTAAGACCTTTCATCTTGCGTACATCCGTCACAATTTTCTGACTTTCAGGTCCACCAAATAGATCCATAAAGAACATGCCCTGCTTACCCAGACCCTGGCGAACCGTTTTGAAATACTTCACAAGCTGTGAACGTTTTTTGAAAATAAAATAGGAGAAATTGAAGGCGCAGACTACGTCCACTGTGAAGCGATGCTTATCCATCACATTCGCCTCAAGATACTGCATGCGTTTTTGAGCACTCAAAGAAAGCTTACTGTAGTGACGCTCACGTCCCATCGCGATAGGCTCTGGATCGAGATCAATTCCAAATGCCTCATTCTGAGGAGCTTTCGCGACCCATGAGCATGAGATCGCACCGGTACCACAGAAGTCTTCACGGAGTGTTTGTGGGTAGCGCCCATGAAGCTTTTTGAACCAAAGACGCATGAAATCTACTTCTGTATCAGGAGTTTGGACGGCTCGCTCATACCAGTCATATTTCGTCTTTAAATCCAACTCAGACTTCATAACAACTCCCACCAGGTGCTTAAATTAGCTGCAATATTAAGATGTTTTTTAAAGAAGCACCAGGCTTTGAATGCCTGGTGCTGAAGGAAATGTATTTCTTAAAGCATGTCTTTAATGATCATGACAGATTCTTCAATCACTGGATCGACACGAAGGCCCTTACTGAATTCATCGAATTTTTCTTGCGCCACTTTTTCGCTCAAACTATCAAGAGACTTCACAACGAGATCCTTGCTCTCTTCCTCTTTCTCGAGCGCTTCCGCGCGCTCTTTGACTTCTTTACGATCTTTCAAGTAACCCACCATCGTGAGATCTTTGACTGTTTGTTTACGGCGAGCATCATACCAAGTCACAGTCTCGCGCACTTTACTGAAGCGTGCGTCTTTTGCTACACGTTTTTCAGACTTCGCCGCAACATTGCTGAGTGAGTACTTAGGAGTCCAAGCCTTGAAACTCACCGGCTTAACTTTTGCCCATGGGATTGAGTGCTTCAAGAACTGCTCGCCACTTTCTAGGTGAGCGTAAGGATCTGGCAAGATGATGTCGGGAGTGACACCCTTATACTGAGTCGAAGAACCGTTAATACGGTAGAATTTTTGAATAGTGATCTTCAAAGCACCTAGTGGTGAGTAGGTCTTCATCGCGGGAGAGACGTAGTTATCTAGATCTACTACCAACTGCACAGTTCCTTTGCCGTGTGAGAACTCTCCTCCCACAACAATGGCACGCCCATAGTCTTGTAGTGCCGCTGCCACAATTTCAGAAGCTGAAGCTGAGAAGCGGTTAATCAGAACGATCATAGGTTTATCGAATTCCACAGTTGAGTCTTGGTCGGCCAAGATTTCAACTGAACCGGTCGAAGCTTTCACCTGAACAATCGGTCCTTTTTCAATAAAGAGGCCTGAGATCATGCGCGCATCTTCCAGTGCACCACCGCCATTATTGCGAAGATCTAGAATGAGGCCTTGGATTTTTTCACGCTTCATGCGGACCAATTCTTTTTGCACGTCCACCGTACAGTTTCGTCCTGAGCGATCATTAAAGTCACGATAGAATTTAGGTACATTGATGTAACCTACTTTCGTTTTAGTTTTCTTATCTTCAATGATTGTTCCTTTCACGTACGAGTCTTCAATTTCTACGACATCTCGTACAATCGCCACAGTCTTTACCAAGCCATTGGGCTTTTTCACTGTCAGGCGAACTTCAGAACCTTTTTTACCGCGGATGAGTTTAACCGCATCTCTCAAAGGCATATCAACTACATCAACCGGTTCATCGCGGCCTTGGCCAACTTTCAAAATAGTATCTTCCGCATCAAGCTCTTTGGTTTTCCATGAAGCCGAACCTGGAACGATGCGCTCGACTTTGATGTAAGAGCCTTCTTCACGCAGAATGGCGCCGATACCTTCCAGTTTCCCCGACATATCGATATCAAAATCTTCTTTCTCTTCAGGAATAAGATAGTTGGTATGGGGATCGAAAACACGCGCGATTGAATTATAGAATTTATCCAGCTTGTCGTTTTTCTTTTCGTCTTTCAAACGCTGAAGAATCTTCTTAAAACTCTCAGCGGTTTTTTTACGAGCCTTAGCCTCGAGTGCGACATCGTCCATCTTTTTGAGATCTTCGCCGTCAGCAGCACTCTTCTTCTTTTTGTTTTTCGGTTTTTTGTCTTCGGCTGCTTTCTTAGCTGGGTCAAGATCGCGCTCTTCTTTAAGATCGGCCAGACGACTCATGACATCGTACTTAAGAACTTTGGCCCAAAGTTCACGAAGCTCTTTTTCATTTTTGCTATATTTTCTTTTTTCTGCATCTGTCTCTAAAGATTCTTTCTTAGAGTAATCAAGTGGCTTCGCTAGCAACTCAGTAATCCAAGTCTCAACCTGTGGGAGACGTTGGTTCATAATCTGCGTAGTGACGTCGACGATGGTTAATTTACCCGCTTGCAATTGATCATCCATTTGCGTTTCAAACTTACGCAAAGTCGCTACATCTGCATCAGTTAAAAATTGCTTTCCATAATCAACTCGCTCCAAATAAAGCTTAAAGGCTTCCTTTGAAAGTTTATCGTCAATGCTCTTATTCGCCAGATGCATATTTTCCAACGCACCCTTAAGAATATTTCCTAAGACCACTTCACGTGTAAAACCTTGGTCATTGACAAGGGAGCCATGAACCTGACTTTCTGATTCCGATTTCTCAGAAGAGAAAAGTTTTTGTGCTTGGAGTGTCGTGCTAAAAGAAAGAAGAAGTGCGAGCGAGAGAAACTTCATAGATGCCTCATTAAGAAATCGTATTCGAAAATCAGAAAGACTGATTCGATCTATTGTCCCTCTCCCTATAGGAGTGAGGCAAGTAGTATTGGCCGGGATAATCTTGCCTTATGGTGTCGAATCTTTTTTGAGCTCAGAAAAGAGTGGATTTATTTCCTGATTTTTTTGCTCATTTTTGTTGCACACCAACAACTCTTCTCCACGCAAAACCAGCTTCCAATGCTGCTTACAGCCTTTCTCGTCTTCAGGCATTTCATACTGCAACTTAAGAAAGAGTGCAGAGAAGCGCTGATCAAGTCCTTCTGCTTTTGGGCGACTGATTTTGTTTTTTTGCGACCCGTCTTTGCTCTTGGCGTTGAGATAGTAATCACCCGATTG
>JBIKNE010000117.1:0-6445 GCA_044358855.1 Bacteriovoracaceae bacterium
GAATTCCAGTCGACATGCACCCAACTGAAAAAGTTTCTGCTGCCGAATTGGTTTATACCAAACTACACGCGGGCGGAAAGTTTAACGAAGAAGGTGGCGCGTACAAGGTTTCGGGTGGTCTACACGGCGTAGGTGCTTCAGTTGTAAACGCACTTTCTAAGTGGGTTAAAATTGAAATCAAGAAGAAAGGCAAACTTCATAAAGTAGAATTCATTAAGGGTGTGACCAAAGAACCACTTAAAGTAATTGGTGACTGTGATCCAAAAGAAACAGGCACAAGTGTAACTTTTAAAGCTGATAATGAAATTTTTGAAGTACACGAATACAATTACGACACACTGGCAAACCGTTTCCGTGAGATGGCATTTCTTAATAAAGGTCTGCGCATTAACTTGGTTGATGAGCGCTCTGAAAAGAAAGAAACATTTCACTATGAAGGCGGCATTGCAGAATTTGTTACGTATCTCAATCGTGCTAAAAGTGCGCTTCATAAAGAGCCCATTTATCTCACACAAACTCGCGATGATTATGAAATTGAATTGGCCATGCAATGGACAGATTCATATTCAGAAGTACTGACATCTTACGCCAACAACATCAATACTCCAGAAGGCGGAACGCACGTTTCTGGTTTTAAAACAGCTTTGACTCGTGCACTAAATAACTACGCGAAAGACAATAACATCATGAAGAACGTCAAAATCACTTTGACGGGCGATGATATGCGCGAAGGTTTAACTGCAATCATTTCAGTAAAATTGAAAAATCCTCAATTCGAAGGTCAGACTAAGTCAAAACTTGGTAACTCAGAGGTTGAAGGGATTGTGAACTCACTCGTTGGTGAGCGTGTGAAGATTTATCTCGAAGAAAATCCAAACGTCGGTAAAACAATTCTAAAAAAATCGATTGATGCAGCAGCAGCTCGCGAAGCCGCTCGAAAAGCGCGTGAACTTACTCGTCGTAAAACAGCACTCGATTTCTCTGGTTTGCCAGGGAAAATGGCTGACTGCCAAGAGAAGAACCCTGAACTTTGCGAAATTTACATCGTCGAGGGTGACTCTGCGGGTGGATCAGCAAAACAAGGTCGTGATCGTCGTACCCAGGCCGTTCTTCCACTTAAGGGTAAGATTCTTAACGTAGAAAAAGCTCGTTACGACAAAATGTTGGGCAATGAAGAGATTAAGATGTTGGTGCAGGCCATCGGTACCAGCATTGGTAAAGATAGCTTTGATATTACGAAACTTCGCTATCACAAAATTGTTATCATGACAGATGCGGACGTCGATGGTGCTCACATTCGTACCCTGCTTTTGACGTTGTTCTATCGTCAGTTTCCAGAAATTGTTGAACGTGGTCACCTCTATATCGCTCAGCCACCTTTGTTCAAATACAAGAAGAACAAAAACGAGCGCTATTTGAAGGATGAAAAAGAATTAGAAGCTTTCCTCGTTTCAAGCTCACTGACAGATTGTGAAGTTGATATGGATGGCAAGCGTGTTGAGCTTGAGCAGGCAAAAGCCTATGTGAACAAGTTCAGAAATTACAATATGACGCTTGATTCATACGATCGACATTATGATGCAGCTTTCTTACGTACAATTATGGAAGGTGGAAGAATTGCTCCTGATCTTCTGCGTGATAAAAATAAATTAGAAGCTTATGTTGAAGGTCTTAAAAAGCGACTTGCTGCTGTCGATCCAAGTGGATTAAAGCGTTACAATCTAAGTATTACTGAAGATGCAAAAAATCTTGCCTGGCAGATTTCAATTCAAGTTCTGTCTGCTCTTAAAACGAAGAACTTCCGAATCGGTTTGAATTTCATTGATTCAAGTGAGTATGAAGATCTGGTGAATCACTTTGAAGGTGTTCAAAGCGTTGTTAATTCGAAGATTGATTTCACTCGTAGTGGTGATAAAAATCAATTCAACGGATTGAAAGATTTCGCGAATTTCGTTTCAGAAGAAGGCCGCCATGGTGCTTATATACAGCGCTATAAGGGTCTGGGAGAAATGAACCCCGAGCAATTGTGGGAAACTACGATGTCTCATAATAACCGTACATTGCTGCAAGTTAAGATTGAGGACACGATTGATGCCGATCAAGTGTTCTCTGTTTTGATGGGTGATAGTGTAGAACCACGTCGTGAGTTTGTGGAACAAAACGCCTTGAATGTGCGTAACTTGGATATTTAATTATGAGTAATGATAATAATTCGACACCCAATCACGGAAACATAGCTCCTCTACTCATCCAAGATGAGATGAAGAGCTGTTATCTCGATTACGCTATGTCGGTCATTGTTGGCCGTGCACTTCCAGATGTACGAGATGGTTTCAAACCAGTTCACCGACGTATTTTGTTCGCCATGCACATGCTGAATAATTACGCAGGTCGCCCGTATTTAAAATCAGCTCGTGTGGTCGGTGACGTTATTGGTAAATATCACCCGCACGGTGACTCCGCAGTATATGGTGCTATGGTTCGTTTGGCGCAAGATTTCTCTATGCGCTACACCATCATTGATGGGCAAGGTAACTTCGGTTCGATCGACGGTGATAACGCAGCAGCTATGCGATACACCGAAGTTCGTATGCAGAAGATGGCCAATGAAATGATGGATGATATCGACAAAGAAACTGTCGATTGGCAGGAAAACTATGACGGTTCATTGCAAGAGCCGACGGTGCTCCCGACAAAAATTCCAAACCTTCTCATTAACGGTTCTGCCGGTATTGCTGTTGGTATGGCGACTAATATTCCACCTCACAACATGACTGAAGTGGCGAACGGACTTATCGCTCTCATTGAAAATCCGCAAATTTCACTACATGAATTGATTAAGATTATTCCTGGGCCTGACTTCCCGACTGGTGGATCTATTCACGGTACGTCCGGAATTATGCAAGCCTTCATGACTGGTAAGGGTGTCATTCAAATTCGCGCTAAAGCAGAAATTGAAGTTGGTAAGAATGATCGTGAAAAAATCATTATCTCAGAAATTCCTTATCAAGTTAACAAAGCGAAACTGATTGAGCGAATTGCTGAATTAGTTCACGAGAAGGCCCTTGAAGGTATTTCAGATATTCGTGATGAATCTTCTCGTGAAGGTATTCGAGTCGTTATTGATGTTAAGCGTGGTGAAAATGCTTCGGTTCTTTTGAACCGCCTTTATAAGCAAACTCAGATGCAGGTTTCTTTCGGTATTATTTTCCTCTCCATTTCAAATGGTCAGCCGAAAGTAATGAATTTGAAAGAAATGCTCCAGTGCTTTATTGAGCATCGTCGTGAAGTTGTTATTCGTCGCACGACTTATGAGCTCAAGAAAGCCAAAGAACGTGCTCATATTTTAGAAGGCTTAAAGATTGCTGTTGAAAATATCGACGCAATTGTTGAATTGATTAAGAAAGCAGAAGGTCCTCAACAGGCGAAAGACCAGTTGATGAACAAGTTCACGCTTTCGGCAATTCAAGCGCAAGCCGTCTTGGATATGCGTCTCCAGCGTTTAACTGGACTTGAGCGCGACAAGATCATTGCTGATTATCAAGCTGTCATGAAAGAGATCGCACGCTTAGAGGAAATTCTTGGTAGCGAAAAACTCATCGCAGGAATTATTCGCACTGAATTCGACATGATTAAAGAAAATTATGGCGATGAGAGAAAAACGGAAATCGTGGCCCAAGCTGATGAATTCCAGATGGAAGACCTCATTGCAAATGAAGAAGTGATTGTTACGATTACGCACAAGGGTTACCTGAAGCGTATGGCCATTGACACTTACCGTTCGCAAAAACGTGGTGGCAAAGGTGTTAAGGGTGCTGATTTAGAAGAAGATTTCTACACCACGATCTTTACAGCTGAAACTCATGACACACTGATGATTTTTACTGATAAGGGCACCGTCTTTACTCTCAAGGTTTACCAAATCCCTGAAGGTCTGCGTACCAGCAAGGGACGAAACGTTGTGAACTTGATGAATATTCCAGCTGGTGAAAAAGTTCAGCAGATTATCACTGTTCCAAAAGAACGTGAGGGTAAATTCCTCATTATTTCAACTGAACACGGAATTGTTAAGCGCTCTGAACTCACTGAGTATAACAACGTTAAGTCGAGTGGTATTAAAGCGATTAAAGTAGTCGATGGTGACGCAGTTAATGCTGTACGCATTACCGACGGTAAGAAAGACGTCTTGCTCTGTTCTTCTGGTGGTAAAACGATTCGATTCAATGAAGATGATGCTCGCGCGATGGGCCGCGTTTCTCAAGGTGTGAAAGGAATGGCACTTGAGGAAGGTGAGAAAGTTATCGGAATGGAAATTCTCGAGCCGGGAACAGAAATTCTCACTGTGACTGATCGTGGTTACGGAAAGCGCTCAGAAGAGTCCGAATATCGCTCACAATCGCGTGGCGGTAAGGGAATTTTGGCGATGAAGTTAACTGATAAAACAGGAACAATCGTTTCAATTAAACCGGTTACTGAACGTGATGATTTGATGATTATTACGGATAAGGGCCAAGTTATCAGAACGAAGATTTCAGGAATTTCACTCCTCGGCAGAAATACTCAAGGCGTTCGCCTCATTAATGTTAAGCCTGATGAGAAAGTTGTAGCCGTTGAGAAGATCGTTGATCCTGATGAAGTACCAGAGGGAACTGATGGGACTCCGGAAGGCACGCCTGAGTTACAGTAAATTTATATGGGCCCCGCTTTTGGCGGGGCTCATTCTTTTAGGTGGTTGTGATTTCACCTCGGGGTTGAATCGCGAGATTTTGACTGCCCAAGACTATGTTGAGCGACAAGAATACGAGAAAGCTGCAGAGGCCTATGAACGCTTACTCAAACAAAGCCCTGCAAAAATCATTCAAACAAAAATTCATTATCAATTAGCTGAAATTTATTATCTCTATCTTAATCAACAAACGCGTGCGCTCACACACTACAAATATATTGTTGATAATGACGATGATCCCAGAAATCAGGTTCGCTCACTCGAGAAAATTGCCGATATTAATTTTTCATTCGCTCGTAAATTTAAAGAAGCGGTTCGTGCCTATCAAATGCTTTTGGATTTTCAGCCTCGACTCCAAAATGCGGACTTTTATGATTTTCGTGTTGCTGAATCACTTTTCGAAGATGGCCAACTTGATGCCGCTGATGTTCGTTTTGCGCGCCTAACGCTTAATACGAACCATGCTCACCATATCGAAAGTTTTTATTACCAAGGCCTCGTTCGTTACTATCAACAACGCTGGGACCCTGCCGTTGAGCGCTGGTTAGAATATATTAAGCGTGAAAAGCGGAAAGATCTCATTATCAAAACGAAATTTTTGATCGCAAATGCTTATGAGTCTGGCGACAAACTTAAAGAAGCTTATAACATTTACTATTCATTGCTTGATGATTATCCGAATCCACAAATTATCAAAGATCGCCTAAAGGCTCTTTATGCTCGTCGAGTAGCGAGAAAAAGATGAAAGAAGAATCACAGCCGCAGGCGTGGTGGAAAGTGTTGGCACTTGCAATGGGTCTTCCTTCTTTGATTGTGGGAGTGTTTTTTGGGCTTTATATTCTTGTGCAAAAAGGTCTTATTGGTTGGACGACACTTTTAGTTGTGATGCTTTTGGTTATTGTGAACACACTTTTTCTTATGGTGCGTTATGGATTGGTCGGAAAAAATAGACAATAAAAAATATTGGTTGGGGACTGTGGCCGCAATTATCATCGGCCTTTTTGCTTCGAAATGGAACTTGCTGGATGCTGCTATATTGCTCGCAGTGATTGGTGGTTCTGTTTTAAATCAATGGCTTATGTTTGTAATTTTGGGAAAATTGCTCAGCCGTATGAGTGCAGAGGCGCGTGATTTATCTCTCACTGAGAAGCTCACATTATGGATTCAGGTCGCACTTAAATTCTCGGTCTTGGGTGCGATTTTCTATTATCTGATTTTATATGCTCGACACATCGTAGCACAAGGCCTTCTTCTCTACACATTTCAATTGATTATCCTCATTCTGAGTATTAAAAACATAGGCGATTTCATCAATAAAGGTTCATCAGAATGACACGTTTAGCTTTGTGCCTTCTTGCGCTTATTCCAACTCACGCTTTTGCGAGTGGATATACATTTATTAGCCAACTCGCTGATAAGTTTCATTATCCGCACCAGCACGTTTTAACTTTTGGATTAACGACACTTTTATTTTTGATGATCGGTGTTCTTTACCGTTCAAAAAGTTCAAACGTAAAAAACATCGCCATCCCTGATCGCGGAATTTCATTCCGTAACTTAGTGGAAGCTTTGGGCCAGTTTGTTTACAACCTTGCTCGTAACATCATGGGTGAAGAACAGGCGAAGAAGTACTACACCGTTATCGTGTTGCTCTTCTCATTCATTTTCATCAACAACGTGATTGGTTTGATTCCAGGCTTTTTGCCACCAACAGATAAC
>JBIKNE010000118.1:0-6436 GCA_044358855.1 Bacteriovoracaceae bacterium
CGCCTCGGGATTAACTGCCAGCTCCCAAAAGATATGAGTATAGGTCTTGGATCATTCGGCATTAGCCTCACTGAACTCGTGAAAAGTTACGCCATTTTTGCCAACGGCGGTAAGAGATTAAGCCTACAGGCGATCGTTTCAGTAAAAGATCGTCACGGAAAAAAATATAATTTCGATGCTGAGGTTAAAAGTGAGATCGTGGCACCACCTGTAACTGCGGTAACAGAAGAACCACCAGCAGAAGTTAACCCACTTCAAGAAAATCCGTGGCGTCAAAACTTAACTGATAAACAAGTTTATGATCCACGTTTGGCCTTTGTTATGACTCGTATTCTTGAGGGTGTTGTTCAATACGGCACGGCGGCAGCTGCAAAAAGTGTGGCCCCGAATTTGGCAGGAAAAACGGGAACGACCAACAATTACGTCGATGCACTTTTTGTGGGTTACTCTGGTTCCGTTGTGGCAGGTTCTTGGATTGGTTTTGATGGAAACAGTACGCTGGGTTACGGTGAGACCGGTGGGAAAACAGCTTTACCTGTTTGGATGGAGTATATGGAGAGTGCGGTGGCCAAATATGGAGCACCCGAGTTTATTACTCCAGATGGGATTACTAATATTCTCGTGAATAAAGAAACTGGTAAACCGCTCAGAACTGGTGAGAGCGGTGGATTCATGGAAAGTTTTGCGGAAGGGATGGATCCAAGCTCAAGTCCTGGATTTTCCGACTCACAAGACTTGAGTGGAGATGCCGCCGGCGAAAAACCAAAATCTATTGATGACGACGACTATTTCACCAATCAGTAGGCTGATTTTACCTCTCCTGCCTATCTAAAATTCTCTGGGAATTCTTCCGATAAAGCTCTTGGTGAGCTCTAAGGAAAGGATTCCCATGTCTATCACTATCGATCGTCGTTTACTTGCTCTCATGGCCCTTGTGATGGTCATGCATGTCGCAAGTTTTTGGACTGAAATTCAACGTTCAGTAACCACCTGGCAAGTTGCCGAAAAAGACGAAACCCAAATTGCCGTCGTCCCAATGACGGATGACGAATGGAAAGCTTTCAAAGAGCGCCAACAGATTGTGCAAAATGATGATACTGGCAAAAATGAAAAACCCAAGGATGAAGCATTCTTAGGAGCTAAAGATCAATCCCATGATCGCCAAACAGTGGCGCGCAAAGTAGCAACTTTCAACCGTGCTGCTAAAGGTAACTCGCAAGCTGATTCAGTGCCACAACCTCAGACGAAGGCCCAAGCTCAAAAGAAAGCCATCAAAAACTTAAAATTAAGTGATGTGGGTTTTGAAGCTATGGGAGCTCCGCAAATTCAGCGTGCTCCTGCTTCTATGGCCAAGAAAGGCATTGAGCGTGGTGATGAAAAATCACAAGGCTTCTCAAGCACGAATGATTATGTTGAACATGTTGCTTTGGGTGATTTTACTCAGCTCAATACTGTCGAATACAAGCACTATGGCTTCTTCCACCGTATTCGCGGCAAACTCGAGCAATTCTGGGGTAAATCGTTGCATGAAAAAGCCGATGCACTCTATAAGAGTGGTCGCCGTCTACCTGCGAGTGATCAATACACTACGGCGCTGGTCATCACGATGGATGCTAACGGTGAAATTATTAAAGTTCATGTGAAGAGCTCGAGTGGTGTGCGCGAGCTTGATGATGCAGCTATTGAATCATTTAATTCTGCTGGCCCATTTCCTAATCCACCTAAGGATTTAGTTGTGAATGGTCGCGCGACAATCGAATGGGGCTTTGTAGTTAAAAGCTAGTCTACTGAACGCCTGTTGTACGCAAGAGTGACTTCAGGCGATCAATTCCTTCCATCGTTACGTAGTCAGACCAGATTGCATCTAGTTCGCGAATTGATTCAATCACCATAAGTGCTGCTTGATCTTTAGAGATCTTTTGTGCTTCAGCAAGCTGAGCAATCGACTTATTCAAATGCTCGATCACCGGTGAGTTAGAAAGTTTCATCAAACGCTCTTCGTAAGAGTGGCTGATTTTCTTTTCTTTGCTCTTGATAATGGCGGTATTGAGAAGTTGGATTGATTCCATATCTTCGGCTGTCCTCGGCTCATCATGGGAATTAAAAACAGAGGTGAAGTATCATCATCTAGGGTGGGTTCGTAAAGTGAACTTCCGCTTTAGAATAAAATTTTCTGGCTTAAAAATTCAGATAGAAATGAAGTGGGTTTCGTATAAATAAAAAGAAGAAGAACTCGGCGCATTTCTGCGCCGAGTATGATTACGCAGAGGTTTGACAGAACTGGTCGTAGGCTTCTGGAGTGAGCAACTGAGCAAGATCTCCAGGATTTTTTATCTTGACTTTGATTAGCCAGGCTTCATAAGCGTTGGCATTGATTTTTTCTGGTGAGCCTTCAACGTCTTCATTTTTTGCAATCACCTCACCAGAAATTGGTGAATAGAGATCACTCACTGATTTAATTGATTCAACCACACCAAAAGTAGCACCTGACGAAAGGGCCGTTCCAACATCTGGAACTTCCACGAAAACAATATCACCCAAGGCCGATTGGGCGAAGTCGGTGATACCAACTGTTGCCGTGTCTCCGTCAACCAGGATCCACTCATGTTCTTTGGTGTATTTAAGATTCTTTGGAATTTGAGAAGCCATTATTTATGTCCCCCTTGAACAAAAGGTTTTGTTGTAATTGTTGCTGCATATTTTTTCTGACGAATATCAATAAAATAATTTTGGCCGGCAACTGCTTTATCCGCTTGAATGCGAGCAAGTGCCACCCCTTGATTGAGAACGACCGACAGTGTGCCTGAAGTCACCGTACCAATCACTGCACCCTCAGCATCACAAACCGAATAGCCTTCGCGAGGAATACCTTTTTCAACCAAGAGCTTCACTAATTTAAAGCGAGGTTTGTATCCTGTGAGCGCTTCTTTTCCAATAAATAGAGGCTTAGCCATTTTTACGGTCCAACCCAAAGCGGCATCAAGTGGCGTGATCTCATCATTAAGCTCGTGGCCATAAAGTGGGTAGCAAACCTCTAAGCGAAGTACATCACGAGCAGCTAGGCCACAAGGAGTGACTCCGAGCTTCATAAACTCGTCCCACATATGGGCGATGGTGCTGTGTTTGCCGAAAATCTCAAAGCCATCTTCACCGGTGTAACCGGTGCGCGCCAAAATTACGGTTTGGCCGTGCCATTCACCCTCCCAAACAGAGTAGTACTCCATCGGGGGCATCTCTTTTATTAAGCTTTTGAGAACTTTTTCAGTTTCTGGTCCCTGAAGCGCCAATAATGAAAACTCTGGAGAATGATTGGTGAAGCGAACATTAAACTTAGCTGCATGAGATTTCATCCAGTTGAAGTCTTTATCAATGTTCGAAGCGTTCACACAGATCATGATGCGTTCAGGAGCGAGTTTATAAACGATGAGATCGTCGATCACTGTGCCATTTTCACGGCAAAGTGGAGAGTAGATCGCCTTGCCCATAGGAGCTTCTGCGATATTGTTGGTAACGAGATAATCGATAAATTTCACTGCGTCTGGGCCTTCTGCAAAGAACTCACCCATGTGAGAGACATCAAAGACGCCGACTTTATGACGGACGGCGAGAACCTCTTCTTTTACAGAAGTGTATTGAACCGGCATATCCCAGCCAGCAAAATCAACAATCTTGGCCTTAAGGTCAACGTGCTTTTGATAAAGTGAAGTGCGTTGAGCGGTCATGAACGATCCTTTTGGTTTTGAGCGGCAGTCAAAAGATTTTCAATCAGTGATAGCACAGTCATCGGCCCCACCCCACCAGGAACTGGCGTGATCGCCCTCACCACTGGTAAGACGGCCATAAAGTCCACGTCACCGACGAGCTTACCTTCAGAATTTTTACTCATGCCCACATCCACTACGACTGTTTTGCGAGCAGGATCAAAATGCTTGGCGGTTAAAAGATTAATTTTTCCAACAGCAGAAATAACAATATCAGCTTGGCGCGTGTGATGAGCGAGATCAGTTGTGCCCGAATGACACATCGTCACGGTGGCACCCGCAATATTTAATAAAAGTGAAAGTGGTTTACCGACGATTTGGCTGCGGCCAATCACCACAACATGCTTACCTTTGACTTCAATTTGATTGTGTTTCAGCAGAGACATGACACCTTTCGGTGTACAGGGAAGCAGTGATTTCTCATTCACTCGTCCCAAATAAAGCTGAGTAGTATTAGTAGGATGGAAACCATCAACGTCTTTTTCAGCATTCACTAAAGCTTCCACGTCGAGCGTGGCGCTCTCACCGTAAACTGGCAGCTGAATTATACAGCCATGAATCGCAGGATCTTGATTGATGCCATCCATGATTTTAAGAAAAGCAGCAGCTGTTGTGGTGGGGGGCAGTTGGCGTAGCTCAAAACTGGCACCGACTTTTTCACAGAGCTTTCTTTTGTTGGCGATGTAGCTGAGCGAGGCAGGATTATCTCCCACTAAGACGACGACGAGCTTAGGTTGGATGCCTTGCGCTTTTAAGTGGTCGCAAATCCGCTGCAATTCTGGAATGCGTTGATCCACGAGCGGCTGGGCTTTTAAAAGCAATGTCATAAGTGCTCACATCCTAGTCTTTGCCCGCTGCTTTTGCTAGAACTGTCCTTATGAAAGGTCTGTTTTACGTCGCAGTAGGAATGCAACTTTTTGGCATGGCCGCAGTAGGTCTCTGTTTATTCGCGGGCATCCGTGACGGAGATTATGGACGTATTGAGTTAGCGCAACTCGTAATCGGTTCTTTTGTTTTTTACGTTGGAAATTATCTCAAAGCGAAAAGTGCCACCTAGTCCTAAGTTAACTGGACGGATGCGCCACAGAGCTGATTAAATCTATTCAATGAAAGTTTTGGCGATCGATCCCGGTTCCGTTTGTGCCGGCTACGCAGTGTGTGTTCTGGAAGGACGCCGCATGCGCTACATCACGTCAGGTGTTTTGAGCTTTAACGCCAAAGATGATTTTCTCGATAGAATAAAATTTATTTACGAAGAAACCCAGCGTCTGATGCGTGAGCATGAGCCCGATGAGATTGCCCTTGAAGCTCTCATTTATGTGAAGTCGCCAACGTCATTGATGAAGTTGGCGCAGGCCCGCGGCGCGATGTTAGCGGCACTGACGCAAACTGATCGTCCGGTTCACGAATATGCTCCGACTGCGATTAAATCGACAGTTGCGGGCCACGGTGGGACTGATAAAGAAGGCATGCAAAAGATTTTGCGCCTTCATATGGGCCCGATTGAATTTAAAACTCATGATGAATCAGATGCTTTGGCGATTGCCTTTTGTCATATGATGCAAAAAACATCGCTCGTTCCTGGTCGTGTGATGCCTAAAAAAACTAAAAAGGGTCGCGGTGTTTCAGCCTCGCTGGCCCATCGAGTTAAGGAAGTTTCTCCATGATTGGATATATCGAAGGTAATGTCGTTTCTTCTGAACCTCAACGCATCATTGTGCTGACTGCACAGGGCCTAGGTTATGAAGTGCATGTTCCCACTGTTCATATGCCTGGAAAAAACGTCACTTTATTTACCACTCATATTATTCGCGAAGATGCCCAATCGCTCTTTGGCTTTATTACTCTCGACGAGAAACGCTTATTTGAAATGTTAGTGGATGTGAATGGCATTGGTCCTAAAAGTGCTTTTGCTTTGATTGCTCACCTCGGTCATCAGGGAGTCATTCAGGCGATCACAATGGAAAACTCTAATATGCTGAAAGAAGCTCCCGGCATTGGCAAAAAAAGTGCGGAACAAATCGTGCTCTCGCTTAAGGATAAAATCACCAAACTCACCGGTGGATTCACTTTGCCACTCGGTAAAATGGAACCCAAGAAGATCGTGGTGGATAACGGAATTTCGAAATTAATGGGTGAAACTTTGCAGGCCTGCCAAGAGTTAGGCTTCAAAGAAACTCAGGTCATTCCTGTGATGAATCGCCTACTTGGCGAAAAAGATTTCAACACATCAGAAGATCTTTTAAAGGGCCTTCTGAGAGAATTGAGGTAGTTCATGGATCGCATAGTTACCAATTCGACGGATCCAGTTGAGCGCGACCAAGAAGCGGCCCTTCGTCCTAGAAGTTTTGCTGAATACGTCGGCCAAGAGAAAGTCGTAGCCAATATTTCCGTCATGGTGGAGTCGGCGAAGATTCGTGGCGCCGCCATGGACCACGTACTTTTATCTGGCCCTCCGGGTTTGGGAAAAACCTCCCTTGCGATGTTGATTGCCGGCAGCGTGGGAAGTGAAATGCATGTGGTTTCTGGTCCTGCTATTGAGAAAAAGGGTGATCTCGCTGCTGTCCTTACCAATCTCAAACCGCGTGATGTTCTGTTCATTGATGAAATTCATCGCATGCACATTGCCGTAGAAGAGATTCTTTACTCAGCGATGGAAGACTTTCGCTTGGATA
>JBIKNE010000119.1:0-6432 GCA_044358855.1 Bacteriovoracaceae bacterium
TTGCCAGCAGCGTAAACTAACAGCGCTCCTTGATCATGAGCGTACTTCCCTGCTTCTTGAACAGAGCGGCTTTCAATTCCTGTAAAGCTCACATTGATGACCTTAGCACCCCGATCGGCCGCCATACGGATGCAATCGGTGATGAGTTTCATATTCGTGCCGCCATTAGAATTTGAAATTCTCAATGGGAGAATTTTTACTTCTGGCGCCACACCCGCCCCACCTTGACCATTAGTATGAGCGGCAATCAGACCTGCTACAAATGTGCCATGACTGGTGGTAGGTGCTGGGTCTGAGTTATTTTCCACGAGATTCCAGCCGGGCAAAACGTTGTCTTTAAGATCTTCGTGAGAGCTCTGAGCTCCGGAATCACAGACTGCTACAATGACCTGATGGGTGCCACGGGTAAGATCCCATGCTAGCTCCGTTTCGATTTTATTGTGATGCCACTGCTTATCCATTTCCACTTCTGATGGGGCCTCATCATCCTCATTTTCTAGTGTGTTGTACTCAATGAATTTAAAAGCACCTGTCGCCATCATCTCTAAACGGAGCATCTCCAACTCAAGAGATTTATCTTTAGGTTTATAGACTTGGACAATATCTTGTGAGCGAGAGGGATTTAAATTGTAGCGAAGAAGCTGAGGAGAGTGAGAGTAGTAGCCAGGATTCAGTTTATAGAGCAGTTCGCCGGTGTGAGGTTTCAAAGTCCATGGGAGTTCATTCGTCGAAGCCATGGCAGAGGCAAAACTCAAAAAACCCGCTAAAGTCCATTTCAGCATGGTATCTCCTTCGCATCGAGGCGAAAAAAAAGTGATTTCTTACATTTTGCCATGCCCCTTTGATTGCCCTCAGAGGGGTAAATATTACCCCTTTAGTTCCCTCTGATGTCCTTTTGAGGCATAGATATCCCCTATGAATCGTGTCGTTCTCCTAGTTCTCCTGTCTGCTATTAGCTTCCCTTTATGGGGCCGGGAGACAGTGCTCATTTCAAGTTTTGATCCCTTTGGAGGCTCTTCTGACAACAACTCCACACGCATTGCTTTGGAAGTAAAAACACATCTGAGTGAATCAGTTAATGTGGTCACATGTGTGCTGCCCACAAGTTATGACCGCGCTATTCCCGCTTTAGAAAAGTGCTTAAGTGAGATGACGAGTCCGCCTGATTTAGTAGTGTCTCTTGGTGAAGGTCCCTGCTTCGTGAAATGGGAAACGCGAGCCCATAATCGTGATCACGATCATGGCCCAGATAATGATGGTGTTAGTCGCCGTCGCCGCACCATTATAGCTGATGCTCCAAAAGAACTAGGACTGCGTCTCAATTACTCAGCGATGTGGTGTTCGCTGAATGAGGAAGAAAAAAAACTAGTACAAGTCTCTATCGATCCAGAGAATTTTGTTTGTAACAATACTGCTTATCGTTTCTCACATGCTAATCCTGAGCTAATGTATGGCTTTGTTCATGTGCCACGCACTTCTTGCGAGAATAAAAATCCTGGGATCACGGCCAAATCTTCTGAGCTTGTTGCCAAAATGATTCGTCAGCAACTAGCAGTTATGGCTTCAGATAACTCTCGACTAGAATTGCCTCGTTTAAGCAATGCCATTAGACTTGCGACAACTCGGTTAAGTGTGCAAGCAATGCAACGAGATACCAATGAAGTTTGTGAAGAAGAATTTTTGAAACGCTGGCTTAAAGCCTTTTAGCTAATTCATCGGCCAACTTCCAAGCACTCACCCAGCCATTCTTATACATACCACCAATAGCAAAAACGCCTGGTGAGACTTCCCCACTCCAGGGGCGTCTGCTCATCGTTTGAGAACGGATACCAGTGATAATTTCAGCAGCCTCCATAGCGGGAAGACTTATTGGCCAGTAGGATTGAATTTTAAGATAGATGCCTTTGAGTTCACTCATCGCAGGTATAAAACTCTCATTTTTTTTGACCGTGGTAGCACCTATTATGAGTCGTTGCGCTTTCGCCTGGTAAATCAAATTAGCGCCATCAAAACTAATAGAGCGGCTCTCACTACCCCAATCAATCTTCTCCCACTGAAAATATGAGCCCTGTACCGGATACATGCCTGAGAGTGGAGAAGCAACTATCCACTCTTTCATCCAACTCATCCAAAAGCCAGATGCCAGTACAAGCCGATCTACGCTAATCTGGTTTCCGCCCAAAAAACTCACGACAAATTCATTTTTAACTTTTTCAATTTTTACGACCGCATTGGGATGGGTGTTAATATTTGAATGAATCGTAAAATTTATAATTGATGATAAAAACTTCTCCGGCTCAATCATCCACGCTTCTTCGGAAGTTATACGCTTGGGAGGTGTTTTAACTTCCACTGGAATTGCCAAGCTTGGAAGATGGGCGAAACGTTTGAGATTTTTTTCTTCATAAATCCACGTCTCATGATGAACTTTTTCCGCACCTGAGAAGTTTTCCCGTGAATAAATCTCATGAGCAAAGTCCCAGGCCTCAACTAATTCATTTCCTAAGGGAGACAATCCTTTTTGCGTGCCTCTCAAAGCAGCAATGGCGGTGGAACGAAGGGATGTTGCAGGAGCATAAGAGTCAGAAAAAGCCACATGAATTTCACTGAATTTGTCAATTTTCTGTCTCTGGGCAAGAGCGTAAAACAGCGCTTTGGCCGCGATTCCCTCTCCGATTACGAATAGACGTGTCATACTCTCAATCCAGCTTATTTAATAATTCACTCAGTATGCCATAGGCCCTTGCCATTGGGACAGTAGGCCAGTTAAGGTTTTTATTGCTCATTTTCTCAGGAGAAATCATGGCCCTCGATACCAACGCAATTGTCTACGCCACCCAGAAACTACAGCTTCCACCAGCGAAAGTCATGGCGGTTGCCAATCTTCTTTTCACGGAACAATGTACCGTCCCGTTCATTGCTCGTTACCGTAAAGAAGTCACCGGAGGACTAGATGAAGTGCAAATTCGGGCTATCCAAGAGCAGTATGAAGAACATATCGAAATTGAAAAACGCCGCGCTTTCATTCTAGATGCCATCACCAAAATGGAGGCGATGACTCCGGCGCTGGAAAAGCAAATCAAAACGGCTTCAACACTGAACCAACTGGAAGATATCTACGCTCCTTATAAATCGAAGAAAAAAACTAAGGCGATGATAGCTAAAGAGTTAGGTCTTGAACCAATCGCTAATCTAATCATGACAGGTAAAGCGGGCCTTGACGCTCATAAGGCAGCTCTCGAAGAGATTGTGTCGAAGTCTGGTAGCAAACTCAAAGATGTCACGGAAGCGCTCGCCGGTGCGACCGATATTATCATTGAAACTATTTCTCATGATCTGACATTGAAAGAAAAACTACGCCATGAATTTTGGCGTGGAGGTCAAGTCAAGACTGTTAAGCGAAAGGATGCTGAGACCATTGAAGACTTCGCCAAGTTCCGCGACTTCTTTGAATTTTCTGAACCACTCTCTAAAATTAAAGAACCCAAGGCATCGCACCGCTACCTCGCTCTTCGTCGAGGCATGATGCTAAAAGTTCTTAAGGTTGATGTCGAAATTGATCCCCTCCTCGCCTACGGACTCATTGAGGAGCAATTCTTCCCCCAAAAAGGCTCATTGGGTTGTTATGAGCACTTAAAGAAATGTGCGCAAAAGGCCTATGACCAAGTTATTCAGCCAAGTCTTGATTTAGAGATTAAAAATGACCTTAAGAAAGCTGCCGATACTGCTGCCATTAATATCTTTGGTGTGAATCTTAAAGACCTACTCTTGCAACCATACTTAGGTTCTAAGGCCGTCTTAGGCATTGACCCAGGCATACGTACTGGCTGCAAAGTAGTCATCATCGATGCCACCGGTAAATTTTTAGGTGACCACGTGGTTTATCCCTTCGCTCCTAAAAATGACGTTAAAGGCTCGGCACAAATTATCACTAAAATGATTGATGCCTTTAACATTGAATACATCTGTGTCGGTAGTGGAACGCATGGCCGTGAGACGCTCGCCTTCTTAGAAGAAAATGTTCCACAAGTTAAAGACGGCAAAACCAAAGCGACGCTGATTTCTGAATCAGGCGCATCGATTTATTCTGCCAGCGATATTGCTCGCGAAGAATTTCCAGACAAAGACGTCACCGTACGAGGAGCTATCTCAATCGCCCGTCGCTTTCAAGACCCCTTGGCGGAATTAGTTAAGATTGATGCAAAATCCATTGGTGTTGGTCAATATCAGCATGACGTTAATCAAGTGCAATTAAAAAACTCCCTAGAAGGCGTCGTTGAGTCCTGCGTGAACTTCGTTGGCGTTGACTTAAATACCGCTTCGGCACCACTCTTGGCTTTTGTTTCTGGCATTGGGCCAACTGTTGCCAAAAATATCGTGGCCTTCCGCCAAGAGAAAGGCGCTTTTAAATCTCGAGAAGACTTATTAAAAGTGCCACGCTTTTCTCAAAAGGTTTTTGAACAATGTGCTGGTTTCTTGCGACTATATAATTCCACAAACCCACTTGATGCCACTTTTATCCACCCTGAGCGTTATCCAATCCTAGAAGCTTGGGTGAAGAAAAAAGGTAAAGAGATCGCTGATTTAGTGAACGACAAAGAGCTGCAAAACTCACTTGAGAAAGATGTCGAGCTCAAAAAAGAAATCGGTGAAATGACTTTGCTGGATATCGCTAAGAGTTTAAAAGCCCCCACACAAGATCCTCGTACTGTCTTCAAAAGCGTCGAGTTTGCTAAAGGCATTTCTGATCTGAAAGATCTTAAAATGGGCGAATGGTATCAGGGTGTCGTCACAAATATTACAATGTTTGGTGCCTTTGTAGATATAGGAATAAAAGAAAACGGTCTTTTACATATTTCGCAAATATCAGATTCGTTTGTGGAAAACGCCACGGATAAATTGAAAGTTGGCCAAGAACTAAAAGTAAAAGTTATCGGCGTTGATATGGAAAGAAAGCGTGTTTCGCTATCATGTAAAGCTGACACTCGTCCTGAAGGTGTCACTAGTTCAAGTAGTGGAGTTCGCTCACAACCTAAAATGCCACCCCAACCAGCCTTTAAAAACAATGCATTTGCTGGATTGGCAGGACTGAAAGATTTTAAAACGAAGTAAGATTATATGGAGAGCAACACAACCATCTTGCTCTCCATCCACTTCCGTTTTGAAGAAACACTGCACAACGTTCTGTTGCATATTTGATATTTCACGACAAAATTTTAATTTTATATTTTCTTTGTAGTTCGCAGGTTTCATATTTCGCCACAACAAAGGAGTAATTATGAAATTAAATCATCTCACAGACCAACTTCTTCTAAAAAATACAAAATCACTCGTGATGAATGAACGAAAAGTGATAGTTCAAATTCTGTGGCATTTAAAAGAGATCGATGAAAGAAAACTTTACTCTGATTTAAAATATGCCAGTTTATTTGAATATTGTGTAAAGGAGCTTGGATACTCGGAAAGTTCTGCTCAAAGAAGAATCGTTGCAGCACGGGCCCTGCGGTCGATGCCTCAACTGGAACCCAAGATACTCAATGGGTCACTCAGCCTATCAACGATTGGACTTATTCAAAAAGAGACTAAGCACAAGTCTCTGCAAGAGAAGCAGGATATATACAAACAAGCTGAGAATAAAACGCTCGTCCAGGTCGGTAAACTTCTCTCTAAAGATTCTACTTCCGAAAAGAAAGTGAATATTGAGATCGATAAAGAAACCTGGGAGCTACTTCAAGAACTAAAAAATCTTTCCCCACACACAGACGCACTAAAAGTTGCACTCAAAGATGCTATACAATCAGTAAAAAAGAAAAAGTGGGGCATAAATGATAAATCAAAGAACCTCACATTTGCTCAAGTAGCACGTAGACCTAAAATCAGTATGAGGCGGGCCATAGTTCAAAACAAAGAGATTAAGTGCTCCCATTGCCAATCGAAGTTCTCCGTTGAGGTAGATCATATTCGGCCATGGGCAAAAGGTGGCAAGACAGTAATCGAAAATCTCAGACTACTTTGCAGAAACTGTAATCAACGTGCAGCGATCAAACAAGGCCTTACCCGACCTAGAGCCTCAAGCTAAGAGCACTTTAAAGAAACTTGGAATTGCACGATAATGTATTGATGAGCAAGTCCAAGAGTCTAGTTATCAAAGCAAATCATCTCCCCTCGCAGCGAGTGGATGAGAATTTGGCGCGTAAGTTTGCTGAGGCAAAAGAGCGTGGTATTTTAGTCGAAGACTTCATAAAAGACTTCTTGGGTGGCTTTTTATCAAGTGATACCCGTAGGGCCTATGAGGGAGATATCGCTGCCTTCTTTGAATTTTTGCGCTCTGGTGGAGAGAATCTACGCCACCCCAGTGAACTCAAGGCTTACCATTTTCAGCTTTATCGAGATCAATTAGTAAGTGCTGGTTTTGCTAGTGCTACCATAAAT
>JBIKNE010000120.1:0-6390 GCA_044358855.1 Bacteriovoracaceae bacterium
CACGTCGAGTCCATCGACCACTTCTTGCATAACGGTTTTATCACCATCCATCACACGGCCCTGATCAACGTAAGCAATCTTGGCCGTCTCACCCATTTTAAATGTGCCAGCATCAGGCTTTTCTTGGCCGGTGATCATTTTAAAGAGTGTGGTTTTACCTGCACCGTTGGGACCGATAATTCCCACGATTCCACCTGGTGGAAGTTTGAAAGTGACATTCTCATAAAGAACCTTGTCACCGAAGGCTTTTGAAATGTTATTGGCCTCAATCACCACATCACCTAAACGAGGACCTGGTGGGATGAAGAGATCATTGGTTTCGTTGCGTTTTTCAGTTTTAGAATCAGCCAGCATTTTTTCGTAGTTAGCAATACGGGCCTTACTCTTGGCATGACGAGCTTTAGCACTTGAGCGAATCCACTCAAGTTCTTCCGCCATCGCTTTCTGGCGTTTTGATTCAGTTTTTTCTTCTTTCGCCAAACGAGCACCTTTCTGCTCTAGCCATGAAGAATAATTGCCTTGGTAAGGAATTCCGTGACCACGGTCGAGTTCCAAAATCCAGCCAGCGACGTTATCTAGGAAGTAACGATCGTGGGTGACCGCGATGATAGTTCCTTTGTATGACTGCAAATGGCGCTCAAGCCAGAAGACTGATTCAGCATCCAAGTGGTTGGTCGGCTCATCTAATAAAAGTACATCTGGCTCTTGCAAAAGAAGTTTGCACAAAGCGACTCGGCGTTTTTCACCACCCGAGAGCACACCACATTTTTGATCTGAAGGCGGACAGCGAAGGGCTTCCATGGCGAGTTCTAGACGTGAATCCAAATCCCAAGCGTTTGATGCATCCATCTTGTCTTGCAAGAGAGATTGCTCTTCCAGGAGTTTATTCATCTCATCATCAGACATCGATTCGCCAAGCTTGTTATTCACTTCTTCGTAGCGATTCACAATGTTCACAATTTCTTGCAAACCTTCTTGCACCACTTCGCGAACGGTTTTTTCAGGATCAAGCAACGGCTCTTGCTCAAGCATGCCGTAGCTGATGCCTTTTGAGCGATTGAGTTCACCGTTAAAATCTTTATCAGTGCCTGCAATAATCTTGAGGAGTGATGATTTACCTGCTCCGTTTAAACCTAAAACACCAATTTTGGCGCCATAGAAAAACGAGATGGAAATATCGCGGAGTACTTGCTTTTTATTAGGATAAACTTTTCCAGCTTTATACAGTGAAAAGATAATTTCTTTATCTGACATGGTACCACCTTTGAGATTGGCACCATTTAAGCAGAAGTTGGCGAGCTTGACTAGTTGGTCTGCAGGACTTTAAAGATCAAGACACTCAAGAACAAGAAGTAAGGCCCAGCAAAGAAGCACAACAAAAAGACCAGCTTAAGACCCTCAGCGGTCTTAGTGAGCTTCGTCATCCCCTCCTCTCGTAAAAACCAGCATTCTTGCAGCAAAATTTGTGCTTCGCGCCCCAGTGCCCCACCTTGTTTTTGATAGAGCACCGCCAACTCTTGTACACGCTCTATGAGGGGCTGCAAGATGAGGGTTTTTATCGTCACAATTCTCTCTAATTTGGCCTCATTAATGACTTTGCTAGTGGGCAAAGCTGCAGCACTCAGTGTGCGCATGACATAGAGACTCTCTAATAATTCTGCAAATCCCTTTAAGCGCCTGCTAATCATAAACTTAACTAAAGGTGAAAAAAGCACAAAGCCCATTCCTTGAATAACCAGCATCACGGCATAAACTACACGAGGGATAGCACCCACGAGATCTCCCGTCATATACACTAAGACCCAAGTGATGGCAGTGAACATAGCAAACTGCAACCACGCACTGACGCGAATGCCTTGCCAGCGTTGATCAAAAGCTTTTTCCTTTGCCACTCCATCACGCCATTCCCAAATGAGATCTTTGGGAAATGACCCAAAGGTACGGGCCTGGCGCAATCCTTCTTCAGCGAGACGACTAAAAAATTTGTACTGTGGAATCGCACCCAGTTGTGAAAGCGCGCCTCCTTGTGAGCCCAATAGTTGCCAGGACTGCAGCCATCGATTGAGTTGTTCAGAAGGGGGAACTTTGCGCCACGAAAATTTAATTTCACCGAGCCAAAATCCCGCCATTAGCCATGAGAAGAGAGCTAAAAAGAGCATAAGCAAAATAAGATTCATAGAGTGTGCTGTCCCGTTGATTGACTTTGCGCATAAAATCATTTAGAAACTTAACATGCTTCAACAAGACGTCAGTTCGACACCTAAATCTTTAGGAAAGACTCCTTTAGAGAGTTTTGTTTCAAGTCTGAAACGCACGCGTTCAGCTAAAACTCTTGAGCTTCACCAAAAGCGATTGCAATTTTTGGCGCAAAATTTTGATCCATTTGCAGGCCAAGTAGATGGCGAGTGCCAACAGATTTTGAGTTTTTATTCGATTCAAATCCAAGATCCATTTCAGTTCACTAATCTCGTCTTGCAAATGCTAGACGCACTAGAAGAAAGGACGAGGGCCCTCTCGCGATAGTTTCCATGCACCCTCCTCGCTGCGCACTTCATCCCATCTCAATTAAACTTATGCGCCAAGGCCATCCTTGGGTAACCCTTGATGCTTTCTCGCGTCGCTTTCCCCGAGAGGCCAAATTCGTGGTGGGACAAGATGATCGCAAAATGGATATTGGAATTTTGCTGCATGATCCGAATCATAAAGTGGTGCGTGGCAGACTTTGGAGCCTAACTCGTCCATGGAATGAAAAAATGTTTTGGCCAGAAGTGGAAGAGCGACTCAAACAAGCTCGTGCTAAGCGCCTGGAGCTTGCAAGCTTTAAGGTACGCGACGATCGCTACTGGATTTTTGGTGAAGTGGATAATTTTCCTGGTCTCATGCTTCTGCAACTAGGTGAGCACTTCATCGTGCAGTTCTATGCCCTTTGTTGGCGCGATTTTTTTCCAGAGCTCAAACCTCTGCTGCTCAAATATTTTCCTGAAATATCCGTTGATAAGTTGTGGATTCAAACGCGCTCGGAAGATGGCTCAGGTCAAAAACCGCCGACTCTCTGGAATGATGAAACAAAGATCATCACTTTTCCTGTCCATGAAGATGGTTTTAAAATGATTGCTCGCTTGGGTGAGGCCTATGACTATGGTCTTTACGCTGATATGGCGGCCGTGCGTTTTGCTTTGAAGCCAGAACTCATCAACAAAAAACGCGTGCTCAATCTTTACAGTTACACCGGTGCCTTTTCACTGCAAGCACTCCATCTTGGTAGCACTGAAGTTGTCTCAGTTGATCTTTCCGGAAAGTACCTTGGCTGGTTAGAAGAAAATCTGGCGCTTAACAAATTCAGCGGTACTCACCGCTCAATGAAGATGGCGACTGAAGAGGCCTTACGCATTTTAAAAAGTGAAGGACAGAAGTTTGATTTTATCATCTCGGATCCACCGAGTGCTTCAAGTGATGGCCAGAAACGAACTTCCGCGCTGCAAGCTTATGAGAAGCAATGGAGCGATCTGCAAGAGCTATTAGCTCCCGAAGGACAATTGCTGACATTTTTGAACACACATACTGTGAGCAGTGCCAAGTTTGAGGCCCATCTCAAGGGACTGCCAGGTCAGCGCCTTAAAATGAAAACGCGCTACACCCTTAGAGACGACTGCCCCACCTTCAAAGGTTTTCATGAAGGTAATTATTTAAAAGGGATACTCTGGTCATGATTGTTGTCAAAAACCTACAGAAGACATTTAAGGTCTCAACCAAAGAGCCAGGACTCATGGGCTCTATCAAAGGTCTCGTTTCTCGCAAATATATTACTAAGACTGCCCTCAATAATGTCTCACTTAATATTAAACAAGGTGAGATGGTTGGCCTCATCGGTGCCAATGGTGCCGGTAAAACAACTCTGGTAAAAATTCTCGCAGGGATTATTCATCCCACCGAAGGCGTGGTGAGTGTCTTGGGTCATAACCCTTGGGACCGTGATGATAATTTGCGCCGACAAATGGCACTTATCATGGGCCAGAAGGCCCAGCTTTGGTATGATCTTCCAGCGCTTGATTCCTATATGCTTCTTAAAGAAATTTATCAGATCCCTGATCAGCTCTATAAGCAACAGATCGAATTTCTGGCCGATGTTTTGCAAATTAAGGATCAGCTAAAAGTTCAGGTGAGAAAACTCTCCTTAGGCGAGAGAATGAAAGTGGAATTGATGGGAGCACTTCTGCATCGTCCGAATGTGGTGTATCTGGATGAGCCCACCATCGGCCTTGATCTGATGGCACAAAAAGCCGTGCGTGGATTTCTTAAAAATTATCAGCGTGAATTTAAGCCGATCATTCTGCTCACGTCTCATTATATGGAAGATATCAAGGAGCTTTGTGAACGGGTGGTGCTGATTAAATCAGGTGAGCTGATTTACGATGGCGCTCTCACAACCATTCAAGCACAGTTTGGAGAAAAGAAAAAACTCGTCATGACGCTGGAAGATGCTCCTGTCAACATTCCCGAATTACGACCTGAGTTGGGATTGCTTGAAGTGGATAAAAATAAAATCACACTCTCGACAACGAGAAACTATCTCTCAGGTTCGATGGACTATCTCTTAAAAAATTTCCAACCCACCGACCTCACCATTCAAGATCCCCCCATTGAAGAAGTGATTGAAAGCTTCCTTCGAAAAGGTGGCGCATGAGTTGGCATAAGCGAGTTATCTCCACTGAGATTCGTAAAATTCTCGCTTACCGCTCTGACTTCTGGGTGAATTTCCTGGGCCAAGCTTTGGTGCAGCTTTTTATTGCTCGTGCACTTTGGCAGACTATTTTTGAAACCAATAATTTAACTCAAATGCAAGGCATGACACTGCCTGAGCTGACCCTCTACTATCTCCTTGCTCCACTTACGCTTAAAATTTTGATAGGAGAACAGATCGGCTTTCTCTCTCGTGATATTTATGACGGTGGACTTAATCGTTATCTCGTCTGGCCTCTGCCGGCCTTAGGCTACAAAGTACTCACCTATATGACCTACTCGGGCTTCTATCTGCTTCAGATGGCAATTCTCTATTCTATCGGGCGCTTTATCCTCAATCCCGCTCCCGTAGAGACCATTGAGATCATTCGTCTTGTCGCGGGTGTTGCTTACTTAATGGTGGCGGCCCTTGGGTATTTCTGTTTTATGGCGATGTGTGAAATGGTCGCCTTTTGGGCCGACAACACCTGGACACTGGGTGTGATGCTGCGATTTATTGCCGGCTTCCTCGGTGGTGCTTTTCTCCCTTTGGCCTTCTTCCCCGAACACATCCAAACTATTTTGAACTATCTACCGTTTGCAGCGATGGTATCAGGCCCAGTTAAATTAATTCTTGGCCGAGCGACACCTGCTGAATCTCTGCAGTCATTTATCGTTATGCTCATTTGGATTCCTATACTGGCCACCTGTGTTCGACTGATGTGGCGAAAAGGTAATCTGAAGTACACTGGGGTGGGAATGTGAGATATCTGCGCCTCTACCTCCACTTTTTACGCTTCTCTTTTAGCCGTGCCATGGAATTTCGCTTGGACTTTACTTTCAAGATCATCATGGACTGCTTTTTCTATGCGGTGAATATCGCCTTTTACAAAGTTATCTTTCTCAATACACCTTCTCTGGCCGGCTGGAGCGAAGATCAAGTGATGGTGTTTGTTTCGAGTTATCTTCTCATCGACGCACTTCATATGACGGTCTTTGCCAGTAATATGTGGTGGCTGCCCTATTATGTGAATCGCGGAGATTTTGATACTTATCTAACCAGACCAGTGAGCACACTCTTCTTTATATCCCTGAGAGAATTTGCCGCTAATTCCTTTGTAAATCTGTTGATTGCCGGAACGATATTTGGAATAGCGCTCGCCAATCTCGAAGCACCTTACACTCTGATGCAACTCCTGTTCTATTTAGGGCTGATTGTGAATGGTTGGTTGTTGCATTACGTGCTGCAGATGATTTTTGTAATACCGGTTTTCTGGACACAAAGCAGTCGCGGCTTTAATGACTTCTTTTTTAGTATGGGCACCGCCATTGAGCGTCCTGATTTAATTTATCGTGGAGCGCTTCGCTGGCTGCTCACTGCGATCCTTCCGTTCTCTCTTATTGTGAGTTTTCCTGCACGTCTCTTCTTTGGCCCCA
Organism: Bacteriovoracaceae bacterium; assembly: GCA_044358855.1. Lineage (GTDB taxonomy): Bacteria > Bdellovibrionota > Bacteriovoracia > Bacteriovoracales > Bacteriovoracaceae > UBA6144. The sequence goes on from JBIKNE010000120.1 coordinate 6,157, forward strand.
CAACGCCAGGACTCTTTTGGCATTTAGCCGGCGTCACACTCGTCATGTGGGCGTTTATGCTGTTCTTATGGAAGAAGGGCCTGCGCAGCTATTCAAGTGCCAGTAGTTAACTAACCTTAAGCTTCAATTCAGGATTTATCTTCGCATAAAGCTCAATCAAGCGATCGGTAGAGAACTCATCGATACGATGACGTAAGATTTTGCTCATTTTTGGTGCATCAATCTCAAGTAACT
>JBIKNE010000121.1:0-6374 GCA_044358855.1 Bacteriovoracaceae bacterium
GCTCTTCATTATGGCCACCTCCATGAGCACCGTCTTGGAATTCAAGCACGACATCGGCGCGGAAATTGGCGGCAGTTTCAACTTCACCAATGTAGTAAGTGTTCTTGATATGCAAGAAACAGTCAGTGTTACTGCCACGTTGTTTTCCAACATAACTAGTTTGAGCAAGTGCGTTCAAAGAAAACATCATCAGAGCTAGAGCGATAAAGCGCATAAGAATCTCCTTGATTATAAAATACAATGTTGGCTTTTTAGCATAATCGATGCTTAGATGCAAACGATTTGCAACAACTTCACATCTGTTAAATATTTAATATATGGAGATTTTTATGAAAAAGCTGCCAGTGACTGTTCTTTCAGGTTTTCTTGGGGCCGGCAAAACGACCCTTTTAAACCACTTACTAACAAATACTGAGGGGCTACGTATCGCTCTGATCGTTAATGATATGAGTGAATTTAATGTGGATGCAGAATTAGTTAAGCAGAAGGGTTTAGCGATTCGTAGAACTGAAGAAAAACTAGTGGAGATGTCCAACGGCTGTATCTGCTGCACACTCCGTGAAGATCTGCTGGTGGAAGTTGAAAGACTCGCGAAGTCAGAAGCCTATGATTATCTTTTGATTGAATCGACTGGAATTTCGGAACCACTGCCAGTCGCAGAAACATTTAGCTTTGAAAACGAAGAGGGGCAATCACTTTCTCAGTGGGCGACTCTTGATACGATGGTGACAGTAATTGATGGCCCAGCTTTCTTACGTGATTTTCATGCGGGTGAAACTCTTTTGCAAAAAGGCTTGGCATTGGCGCCTGAAGATGAGCGCTCCATTGTTCACTTGTTAGTTGAGCAAGCTGAATTTGCTGATGTTCTCATCATAAACAAAACAGATCTGATGTGCGTTGAAGAAATTGAAAAATTGCGCGGCATCCTTTATCAACTCAATACGGATGCAGCAGTGATAGAAACGACACGATCAATTGTGAACCCCAAGGCCATTATGGGAACAGGTCTATTTGATCTTGAAAAGGCCCAGCAAGCACCCGGTTGGTTTAAAGTGTTACGTGGTGAAGAAGCTCCTGAGACAGATGAATACGGCATAGGACAGTTCTATCTTTATGAGCGTCGACCATTTCATCCTGAGCGATTCTATGATTTTTTGATGAATCCAATTGCGGGCCTATGGCGAGCGAAGGGCTTCTTTTGGCTTGTCACTCAACCAGACTATATCGCTGAATTAGCGATAGCGGGAACTCAACGTATGATGGGGCCGGCCGGGCTTTGGTTATGTGCAGCTCCTCAGCATATGTGGCCAGAAGATGAAGAAACACTGGCCGAGGCGCGCGCTAAATGGGATCGAATCTACGGTGATCGTGATCAAAAACTCGTTTTTATTGCTGACAAAGAAGATCTATCAGAGATTCGTGAACGTTTAGTGGAGTGCTTGTTGACTGATCAAGAATTAAGTCATGGGCAGGAATGGCTTAGTACTTTGAAAGATCCATTTGGAGATTGGCGTGAGGTCATGAAATTGCCTGAAACTAATTTAGCGACAGAAAATCAACTCTAAGAACGAGGCGAGTAATTTGGCTCGCCTCAACTTCCGGTGAGCGATGAACCGCACCCTGGCCTTTGCACTCAGGGTGACGATCGCCTTTCAAGATAACGACATCGCCGGTTTTAAGTCTTTTGACTCTTGAAAAATCAAGAATCACTCGCGCATTATTGCCAGTGCCTAATGCCGCTCGGTTCACATTATGTTCGGGAACTACTTCGGTTCCAGGTCCCGCATATGAGCAGAGTAAACGTTGATGATTGAGATCAGTGTGATAATAGCGACAGCCGTCAGTCATTAATGGTCTAAGTAAAATTTTGAGATAAGAATAAGGGTAGGTTTCTAATCCAATTTTACACAGCTCTATAATGTCATCTGTAAGATGCTCGTAACCCTCGCCTTTAAGTTTAGGAAGCTTCGTAAGCAAGTGCTCTTTAAGCAAGGCCAAGTCGAGTCCTTCCCATTCGATAGTAGGAAAATGCAAAAGAGATTGCTCACTCAAATAATGAGCAATCGTGGGAGGAACGGGCCTTGGAATTATTTCAAAAGCTTCTTTCATAATTTTAAAGGTGGTGTGCCCACAGCATTAGGCCCACCACAGGGCTTACGGTACCCATGAAATAAGCTTGGCATAGCAAAAACGTTGTTGCAAATTATTTGCAACAAATAATTCTATCAAAGTCTAACAAAATGACTCTGCAATCTCTCATACTCCTATGGCCCGCTGCCTTGATGGGAATTTTGCATGCCTTAGAGCCGGGCCACGGTAAGACGGCGATTATCGGATATCTAATTGGTACTCGTGCCAGTGCTTGGGATTCAGCAATTGCGTTAGGGCTCTCGCAAGCTTTAACTCATGGAATGGCCATATTTGTTCTAGCACTCATTGTTACAAGCAGCATGCCAATGACTGGAAATTCTTTCGAAGGATTTACCGTTTGGTTATCACGTGGGGCCGGCGTAGTTATCATTTTGATCGCAAGTTATTTCTTATGGAAAGAATCTCGTATTGCACGCGAAGAATGTTGTCCTGTTAACATTCCATTGAGTGTCTTTCAACAAAAGCAGGATCGTTGGGCGAATGTGAAGATGTGTTTTTTAATGGGCATGAGTGGTGGTATTTTGCCCTGTCCTACTGCGGTTGCAAGTTATTTAGGAGCTGTTTCTGATGGTGAGCTAGAGCGGGGACTTACCTCCGTTTTGGTATTTTCTATCGGACTTTTTTTATCTGTCAGTTTTTCAACTTGGTTGTTAGTCACAACAGCGGGCCGATGGCTTCGTCCACAGAATTCCGTATGGCAAAATCGTCTCAAGTACTTACGCTTCGCAATTATGCTTGCGGCCGGTCTTTATCTCATCATTTTCCCGGAGGTTTCTCATGAATGAACTTATTCCTGTAACGGTTCTGACAGGATATTTAGGGAGTGGTAAGACCACTGTATTAAATCATCTCTTATCTAAACCTCATGGACAAAAAATTGCTGTTATAGAAAATGAGTTTGGTGAGATCGGTGTTGATCAAGATTTAGTAATCCAAGCGGAAGAAGAAATCTTTGAAATGTCTAATGGCTGTGTCTGCTGCTCTGTGAGGGGAGATCTCGTCAGGATATTATTAGATCTCACTAAAAGAAAAAATCGTTTTGATCGGATAGTTCTAGAAACGACGGGTGTGGCAGATCCCGCTCCAGTCATTCAAACTTTTTTAGCTGATCCACAAATTAAAAAGTTCTATCAGTTGGATGCTGTGGTGACGATGGTGGATGCCATGTATTTTCCGATTCAAGGCAATCGCTCCCCAGAAGCAAGAAGACAGGTCACCTTTGCTGATCGTCTCGTTATTACTAAGCCTGACCTTGTTTCTAATGAAGAAATGAATTCACTCAGAGAGATGCTTACTCGTTTAAATCCTAGAGCAGGAGTGCAAGTCGCAGAAAGAGGTAATGTAGATTGGAACGAACTTCTAGGATTACGTAGTTTAAGTGTTGAGAGTATCGAAAAGGAATTCGCCCCTAAAAAGACACAGTTTAGCTTGAGGCCTGCTCCAGTTGCTGCTGTTCACGAAACGGATGTTCAGTCTGTTTCAGTTGAAGTCACGGAGGCAGAAGGAAATGCGTGGGTACTAGATTATTGGTTAAATGCTTTTACTCGTGAACGGGGAGCTGATCTTTATCGCCTTAAAGGAGTGCTCGCCATTAAAGGTGAGCTTAATAAAAAGGTATTTCAAGGAGTTCATTCGATGCTCGATATTACAGAAGGCAAGGAGTGGAAGCCTGACGAACAAAGGCGCAGCGTTTTGGTGGCGATTGGCAAAAACTTAGATGCAAAATTAATTGAAGAGACTTTTAGACAATGTTTCCGCAGTTAACCTGTCCACTTAGGCCCTTTGTGGCGGATGGAAGGCCTCTGCTTGCCTGGCACAATTCCAGGCAAGAACTCTGTTGTGTAACGGGAGAGGGACAGGGATTTAATTTTCAAACTCAGCAATCAGCGCTCATCGATGGGATCGGTCTCGGTGAGGCATTATTAGACATTGATGGACTTTGGGTAAGAGATATACAAGGACATTGGCAACGCTATACTCGTGAGCTGATCTTTGTGGGTAAGGTTGCACTCAAAAATGCCGCTGCACCTATTGGAATGGGTGATAAGTGGTGGTTTGTTTTTAAGCATGAAGTTTGGCATTGGAGTTCACTTTGTGGATTAACAAGAGAGATAGGTAGTGAAGATTGTGAGCGATTGTGTCTATGTGGAGATCGCATCGTTGCAGTGACTAGTTTTGGGTGGAAATGGAGAGACGAGGCAGGATGTTGGCAGATTTTGCAAATTATGCCATTAGCAGTTCGTGAGATAGCGTGGTTACCGAGCACTCAATCTATTTTTTTTACAACTCCTGACGGACAAATTGGCTTTTTTCAACCTTTTGCGAATCAACCACAAGCGATGTTGGCAGGGGCGAGAGCACCGCAAGTTAAACTCTTGGGTGCCAATGGTTATGATCGGATGGGGCTTGTGATTGGAACTCAGTTTTCATTTTTACAAACTATCCCCAATGAAAAAGATGCTTTTATCCCTCTGGCCCTTGCGCCATTTGAAGAATTGCCCGTTTCATTTTCCGCTCATCTCGATCAACCATTATTTGGCTGGATCACGAAAGATGGTATTGGTGAGGTGAGTGACCTAGATAATCAAAATGTGATGTTGACTTGGAAAACATCGGCTGATGTCTGCGGCCTTTTCTTTGATGGCCCAGTTTTGATTGAGTGCCATGATAGTGGTGAAATTTTTGTCCGCAGTTTTAAAAAAAGATAACGGATTAAAGAATTAGAGGGAGAAATGATCTTTCTCCCTCTGAAATTTAAACGAAGTTCTTGAGATTTGCTTTCGAGGCATCCTCGACTTCTTTGTGCAAAGAATTGCCATGAGAGTCCATCGTCACGACGACAGGAAATTTATCCACTGATAATTCCCAGATCGCTTCAGGCGAGCCAAACTCTTTTAAAAAGACGCCATCGACTGATTTGATTCGCTCTGCGAGCACTTGAGCTGCGCCACCAACCGCGTGGAAATAGACCGCGCCATATTCTTTGCAGGCGTCGAGGGTTTTTTGGCCCATGCCACCTTTGCCAATGACACCCACGATGCCGTGATCACGAATGACTTGCCATTGATAGGGCTCTTCACGAATTGATGTGGTGGGGCCTGCTGCTGTGACAGTGCAGACGCCTTTTTTGTCTTCCATCACCACAGGTCCGCAGTGATAGATGATCTGGTTTTTAAGATTCACCGGACTGGGGTTGCCTTCATGTAAGTATTTATGAACAGCATCACGGCCAGTGAAAAGTTTGCCAGTAATGAGAACCATGTCGCCGACTTTAAGTTTACGAACGGCTTCTTGTGAAAAGGGATATTTTAATTCAATCATGGTGATTCCTTAGTAGAGCCATTTTTTGAGTTTCATAGTTTTAGTATCAAAGATGGCGCCTTGGCGGCGATACGACCAGCACATGTAGCTGATACTGACAAAGAAGGAGGCCGGTAAACGATTAAGATGATCGATAAAACATTCAAGGATAGTGGTTTTGCCACCAAAACCCATCGGGCCGATGCCTAGTTTGTTACAAGTCTCAACGATCTCAGTTTCCAGTTTAACGAGCTCTTTATTTTTTGAGCGTTCACCAAATTTACGGAAGAGTTGTTTCTTCGCATGTTTATGAGAGTCAGCGCGATCACCGCCCACACACACACCTAAAACACCAGGGCCACAACCTTTACCTTGCGCTTTAATAACAGCGTCGAGAATAACTTTGCGAACGCCATCAAGGTCACGGCCAGCTGAGAGGCCGGTGTCGGGAAGTGAGTATTGCGCCGAGACGTTCTCACAGCCGCCACCTTTAAGCATCATTTTCACTTCAAGTGTTTTGCCTGTGTGCTCAACGTAGTTAATCGAGGGGTGGCCCGGACCTAAGTTAGTTCCGGCATTTTCTCCCGTGAGAGAATCAACCGAGTTATGGCGTAGATAGCCTTTCTTGGTAGCCGTCATCACGGCTTTATGTATGAGCTTAGTGAATGGAATTTGATGGAAGCCGGCCGGATGATAAACATAAAAGATAACTGTACCAGTGTCTTGGCACAGTGGCTGGCTTTTGGTTTTTGCGATGGCGATATTGTCGCTGATGATATCCATGGCATAAGAAGCCGTAGTATTTTTTTCTTCCACACCTTGAGCTTTTTTAAGCGCGCGATCGACATCTACCGGCATGACTGTGCTGGTGATACGAATCAATTCTAGCAGTGAGGCGACAGCTTGATCATTTGGTGAGATCT
>JBIKNE010000122.1:0-6355 GCA_044358855.1 Bacteriovoracaceae bacterium
CTCTTTTGAGATCTTTTGAACAACGGCCGAGCGAGCATTTCTGTTAAGCTGCTGCTCTATTTGTGAAAAGTCGAGAACGGCATAAATGATAGATAAATTATCGCGATCATGAATAACGATATGATCAGAGCTATAGCGGGTATATATGCCAAACCAAAAACTAACAAAGGGTGTGAAGTAGGGAGATATGTGGAAATCAGCGGGAATTATATTCTTATGGTCTGCCAGAATAGCGTCGGTTGTATTCTGATCTAGCAATGCGCGCGCTTCGACAATACCACCGTCTCCATTATTTGAGGCATTGATAACATCATCTGAAATATAACTAATATCTGTTCCCTGCAAGGGAAGCATAATGGCGAGAGCAAACAAAAAGAGATAACGCATTATTTTTCCAGCTGACTTAAAACTTGCATGGTCTTCTTGTAGCCTGCCTCAACTGCGTGGCCAGCTGATTTGGGACTTAGGGTAAAGTGATTACCGAAAAAAAGTTTATAGTCGTTGTGGTCAGGGGCGATGTCAATAAAGCGCACCTTGGGATTCACATTCAATTTCCGTTGAAGTATCGCCATGAGATTGCGTCGCTGAGACTCGGGAAGCTTTTCAGCTTTCATCCAGGCGTTAACCGTATCGAGAATATCAATCGCTTTGGCGCGTTCGGCCCTATGAGTAATAATTTTTTTCTGGATCATAAGGTAGATGGACTGAATGGCAATTGATGGCAGGCCATAGTTAACCAGACTGCCGATTTCATCATGATAATGATAAGGGGTGTGAGTCCATGAGCTGATAATAACATCACAACCATTATCTTCTGCAACGTGAGTGGAGAGAGTTTCGCGAATTTCTCCATCAATATAGTAGTCAATTTGACCATTGAGATTGTTCTTCACAGGATAAGGAACAAAGAAAGGCGGAACTGACATGCTAGCCGCCGCCGCAATTGAAACAGGTGTTCCGGTATAATACTGCGAAGTCGTATCGTGACTAGGATTCGGATAATTGTAGCGCGAAAAGATAACCTTGCGAGAGTGGTCGAGTTGCGTTGCCACGATAAATAGGTCAGCGGCAAAGTCTTCGAAGTTATCAACTTCAAGAACGTTTTTTAAAAGATATTGGCGTACTCCCTCTGTAGTAAAAAAACCCGAAAATCCAACAAATGGCTTAACCAAGTTTCTAAACAGAACTGGAAATTCTTCAAAGGGGTGCCAGTATTCACTTTTGGTTGGTTTTATCTTGTGACGACCAACATGAAACATATCGCGATAACTTATGGGTTTGAGGCGTGAGTTTTTATAACCCAACGTAGATTGGATTACGTCTTGAGGGGTAAAGCCTGTTGCCAGGAAAACACAAGTCATGGCACCGGCCGATGAACCGACGTATGTCCCGATCTCTAATGAGTGAGTTTTAAGCTCTGATTCCCGAGTGTTTTTGTTGCTTTTAAGGTGAAAGCCTAATTCTTCGAGGGCATGTGCTACACCAAGGTGCCAAGCAGCCGCCTTAACGACCCCCCCAGACAAGACGAGGGCAATTTTCTTATTTTTAAATTCATCTAAGTTAAGAGCTTTCATTCTAAAATTTACACCCTCAATGGTCTTCTCTAATATGAAGTATAGAAAAACGGAGGACGCATGGCCAACACGGAAGGGACCTGGTTATCCATTCTTGACTACTCACACTACAAAAAAGTGTCGATATCGACTATTCGGCGTCATATCAAAGCAAATTTAGTCAAATGGAAAGAAGTTGAAGGAAAATATCTCATCTGGACCCCAGCGGCGACGAGCGATATTGATCTTAAAAAAGAAAGTGAATTAGTAAGCCTCAAATTCGAACTTCAGCGCTTGAAACTAGAAAACAGACGTTTAGCCGAAGAACTCGCAGAGGCCAAGATGCTTATCCGCCTTTATGAAGGTGATCCAACTACAGCAGGAGATGTTCACGCGTGAAAAGCATTCTTTTGATTGTTTCATTACTGATGTCTGGAGTCGCCTTAGCACAAGATGCATATTCCATGCGCCGATGTGTTCTTCTTCCGATTTCTGATGGGCTAAATGGCGCTCTTGGTACAAAGGTTTTTGCTGAATTAGAAGGCTATTTAAAAGAAACAACTTGGTGTCAGTACCAATCAAACTCAGACTTGCTTGGAATCTTTAGTCGCTATCGTGAAAACCTTGATCAACATCTCAAAACACCAGAAGTCGTTCGTGTGGTCGCCGATAAACTCAAGGCTGGCTCAATCATTCGTATTAATCTTATAAAAGAGATCTCAAGCCTTGAGGTGCAACTCGATGTCGTGGGTGCAAATGGTGATGACATTCTTTTTTCAGAACGCTCTGTCTTAAATAATGATGATCTCGAAGTTGCCGCACAAACAATCAGAAACTGGCTTGAAATATTTGGAAAAATTATTCCCTACGATGGAAGAATCACCGGAATCCTTGGTGATCAAATCACTCTAGATATTGGCAAAGGTTATACGATCAAAATTGGCCAAGAATTTACTGCTAAAAGATTAAAGGGGATTAAAAAACATCCTCTTCTAAAAAAAGTTGTGGAGTGGGATGCGCGAGTGATGGCGACCGGTAAGATCTTTAGCATTTCCGATAACCAGGCGCTGGGCGTGGTGAAAGTATATAAATCAGATGTGAAGCTTCAAGTGGGTGACTGGGTTCGCCTGGAAAAACTTAAAGACGATAAAACTCTCGACGAACTTCGTTATCCCGTCGACAACAAAGAGGCTTTCGGAAAACTAGGTATTGCTTCGTTTTATTTAGTTGCAAGTTCTTCGGCTCTCAACGCCTCTGCTGGTGGCTCAAAGCGAGTCGGTGGCTATATGCTTGGCTTTGAAGGTCGAGCTGAAGCGTGGGTAACCAGAAATTGGTTCGGTTTGTTTGAACTTGATCGCTCTCTTGGAACTCTAAAGAAAACCTCTGGTAATCTTGATAGCAGTAAAGTCGATTATCAGCGAGGTACATTCAAACTCGGTGGTGGATATAAGTACCTTCCGTTGGGCTTCTTCTATGGCCCACAAGTTGATCTATATGGGGGCTATTCAACCAGCACCTACAAAGCGGATGTCAGTGAGGCAGATGGTTTTGGTGAATTTGGTTATTCCGGATTTTACCTTGGCGTAGGCACGAACTTTCCAGTTGGCCGAGAATATCGTGGTGTCTTGCGAGCGGAATTTATGCCATTTCCTGAATTTAATGATGAAGATTCAGTTTATGGCAGCGCTAAAAGTTCGTCATGGTTACAAATGGAGCTTGGTGTGAAATATCAGTACAGCCCATCCATCACGCTAGATGGGATGCTCGAGATGTCGAGCACAAAAGCTACGTTCAAGGGCGATGTGCGATCAGTTTCAGCAACTGACACGGCACTTAAGGCCGGCGCGAGTATAAATTTCTAATATGAATATCACGGTAATCCTGCAGCAAATTGTCGATTTTGTATGGGGATTACCGCTGGTCATTTTTCTCTTCGCTGCTAATTTTTACCTTTTATGGCTATCCCGCTTTCTGCCCTTAAAAGGTGTCATTCATGCCACCAAGCTTTTACGACATAAGGATGAAAAGGTAGAAGAGGGGCAGATTCCACATTTTCAAACATTTTGTAACGCTATCGCGGCAACAGTTGGTTTAGGAAATATTTCAGGAGTGGCTATTGCGATCGCTCAAGGCGGACCCGGTGTAATTCTTTGGATGTGGATAGCAGCGATCATTGGGATGAATACAAAATTCTTCGAGTGTACAGCTGCTCTTATGTATCGCGCACGAGATTATCGTGGCCACTGGCAAGGTGGAGCGATGTATACCATTCCACAAATAATTCACAAGAAATGGTCATTTCTCGCTTGGTTGTTTGCGGGGTGTGGAATGATTGGAACATTATCGATGTTTCAAATTAATCAGCTCAGCAGTTTTGGTGCAAAAAGTTACAACATCCCCAATTGGTATTCAGGAGTTTTCTTTTCGGTTATTACGCTTTGGGTTTTGCGAGGGGGGCTTAAGAGACTCTCGAATGTCTGCTCTGCGATTGTTCCTTTTATGAGCGTAATCTACATAAGTGTTTGCATAATCATTCTCTCTCTACATATTCAGATGATTCCAGCACTGCTGGTAGATATAGTGAATCATGCCTTTACGGCCAAATCAGCGCTCTATGGCACACTTTCATACGGTCTTATTCACATCATGGTGACCGGAATTAAGCGAGCTACCTTTTCAAATGAAGCTGGCCTTGGAACTGCACCCATGGCGCATTCAAATTCAAGTAGTCCAGAGCCAGTAGCCGAGGGTTATGTCGCGATGTTGGGGCCGCTACTAGACACACTTGTTATCTGCACTCTTACGGCGCTGGTTATTCTGGTTAATTTTGTGGGCACAGAAATTCCTAAATTATCCGGCATTGAGCTTACAACACTCGCCTTCGAAATGAATTTGGGAGTGTGGGGTAAACACTTTTTAGGAATCAGCATTCTTCTTTTTGCTTATTCAACGATGCTAGGCATGGCGAACTATAATCAGAAATGTTGGGATTATATCTTTCGCGGCAGGGCATTTTTTGGACAGAATAGTTTTCAGCTTTGGTATGTTGGTACGATATTAGTTGGATCTGTCCTGGCGGCCGAAAACGTTGTGAACCTCATTGATATAGCCTATGCGCTCATGACGATTCCCAATATTGTTGCTACGGTTGTGGTGGCGCCTCAAGTGAAAGCGGCGCTTGATAACTACAACCAGCGACATAAGATATGAGTGAAAAGCGCATAAGAGAACTCGAGAAACTAATTACTCATCACAAATCACTCTACTATCAGGGGCACGCAGAGATTTCTGATGAAGCCTATGATGCGCTTGAGGCTGAGCTCAAAAAGATTGATCCGAAGAATACCGTTCTTGAGCTGATAGGAAGTCCTATTGATAGCAGTTCTGAAAAAGTGGCTCATCAAAAAAAGATGCTCTCTCTTGAAAAAACCTATCTTGAAGAAGATCTCGCAAAATTTCTGGAACAGGGAAAGCTGGTCAGTGTTTTCAAGATTGATGGTTCAAGCTGCTCATTAATTTATGAGAAAGGCCGCTTGGTAATGGCGAAAACTCGCGGTGATGGCAGCCAGGGTGAAAATATCACTAGAAAAGTCGCTTATATCTCTGACATTCCAAAAAAACTTACGCGCGCGATAGATATTGAAATTCGAGGCGAAATCTTCTGTCGAGCCCATGCTTTTCATGCCATCTCAACTGAGATGGAGAGACAAAAACTTGAGAGGCCGACATCTCAAAGAAATATTGTGGCAGGATTGTTAGGAAGAAAAGAACATATTACCTTTTCTAAGCATCTTAGCTTCCAAGCGTTTGACACCATTGGCGTAAAATACCAAGCTGAGTCCGAAAAACTCAAAGACTTATCAAGTCTGGGGTTTGAAGTTCCTGAGTGGCAATTACATTCAAATGCTAATTCAATTAAGAAAAGAATCGATGAAGCAAAATCGTTTATGACTGAAGGGGATTATTTAATTGATGGCTTAGTTTTCATCTTAGATGATCAAAAACTCCATGAAGAACTTGGTGAAACCAGCCATCATCCTCGCTATAAATTAGCTTTTAAATTTCAAGGTGAGAGTAAGGTTACAACAATTAATAGCATTACTTGGCAGGTTTCCCGTAATGGTCGCCTGACACCTGTTGCAGAAGTCGAGCCCACCGAACTGTCGGGGGCGCTTATATCGCGTGTGACTCTTCATAATATGGGTGTGGTTAAAGATTTCTCTCTCAAGTCGGGAGATCAAATCGAAATCGTTCGCTCTGGTGAAGTCATTCCGAAATTTCTTTCAGTTAAAATGTCAAAACCCGGAAAACCTTCTTTGCCAGAAAATTGTCCAAGCTGTGAAGCAAAACTGTTACAAGAGGATATCTGGCTCCTGTGTACCAATGATGAATGTCCGGGCAAACGATTGGAATCAATCCTTCACTGGATACGACAGGCCAACATTGAAGACTTAAGTGAAAAACGCCTACAAGAAATGATCAATCGAGACTTCGTAAAAGATATACCAGACCTCTATCGCATCACCGTTATGGATCTTCTCACATTTGATAAAGTAAAAGAAAAATTAGCCCAGAAGCTCTTTGATAATATTCAAAAGACAAAAAGAATTGATCTCGCGGTTTTCATGTCAGCGCTTGGAGTAGAGGGAGTTTCAACAACAAAAGCAGAGAAGATTGTTGCTCATGGGCACAATAGTCTAGAAAAGTTGATGGCGCTTGATGTTGTAACCCTTTCTTCGATTGATGGTTTTGCCGAGAAAAGCGCTACAGACATTGTTCGCTCAATACAAGAAAAGAAAAAA
>JBIKNE010000477.1:0-6321 GCA_044358855.1 Bacteriovoracaceae bacterium
ATTCAATACTCATACACAGTCCTAAATAGCAAAACTATGATCAGGTAAGGGATGGGGTAATTTGCTGCGGGCGTTTTCTTTGAGATAAGCCGCAAGCATCACAACTAATAAGGCAAGAATGATTCCTAAGATGGGTTTTTCGTCGGCCATAAGCTTCCTTTTGTTATGGCCATCATAGGTTTTAATTAGGTATTGCAAAAATAGATAAATTAAATATGATACATTTATAAAATCTATGGAAACAATCGACTGGTTAAACTATCACCACTTATATTACTTCCGCGCGATAGCGGAGTGTGGCTCTATGAGTGAGGCCAGTCGAAGATTAAGACTCGGTCAACCCACCTTGAGTCTTCAATTAAAACAGCTGGAAGAGAAAATTGGTGTGCTCTTTGAGCGCCGCAATCGCAGACTGGTTTTGACTGAACGTGGAAGAGTGGTTCTCAGATATGCTCAAGATATTTTTGCTCGCGGTGATGAGCTTAAGCGAGTCGTTGAGCGCGGTGAACTCTCGGAGCAACGAACTCTCACGATTGGGGCGCAAGAAGGAGTTCCCAAAGCGATTATTGGGGGGACGATTGTAAGACTCAGGGCCTTGAGCCAAGCACGCATTGCTGTTCGCGAAGGCAGTGCCGGTGAGCTCTTTGAAGAGTTGTCCGTGGGCCATCTTGATTTTGTCATCAGCGATCATCGTTTTACTCAATTTTCAGCCGTTAGCTTTTTGCCTGTCGCTAAAGAAAAGATGGCGCTGTGGAGTTCTAAAAATTTAAAAAAAGATTTGAAAGGAACATATCCACAGCAAATTAATAATCACCCCATCATTCTCCCGACTCCAGGACACCCGTTACGCCAAAAATTAGAGCAGTTTTTCTTGCAGGAAGGCTTAGTCCCTCAGATTGTGGCGGAAATTCCTGATACGGCCCTGATCAAAGAACTTGGAGTTCAAGGTGCGGGCATCATTGCTCTAGGTGAAACCACGGTCAAATCTTGGGTTGAGGCCGGCCGCTTAGTGAAAGTAGGAGTTTTGCCGTTTGAGCAACGATATTGGTTAGCCGTTCCTCGTAAAGATTTACGGGATCCCTTAAGTGAAAAAATAATCAAAGAATTTCGTCGTAATTAAAAATAGCGACGTAGTCCAAAGCCAATTCGTAGATTTGATTGAGTGGTTTCTTGCTTGGTTCCGTCTTCTAATTTCTCAGACGTCTTGAGCGTTTCGAAAGCCCCTTCAGCAATAAAGTCCCAAGTGTTATCGAAGGGGAGTGCCACTCCGAGTTTTGCTGCTGGCAAGAGAACAGCGGCACCTGATTGCACTAATCCATCAGCTGAAGTACTCGATTGGCCATAACCAAAACCCGCTCCCATATAAAAGCGCGCATTGTAGAAGAAAGTCGCTTCATCAAAATAGAATAAAAGATCGCCTACCAAAAGTGCTCGCTGAGTGATGAGTGATCCAGCGGGAAGATTAATCACTTCACGCTCGTAGCGAAGCCCGAGATCCCAAGCGAAATTCGGATGGACTAGGCGTTCATACAAAATATCCAGAGCGATTCCACCACGATTGGTACTTTGTGGAGTGGTGCCGGAAACAGTTTCGTTGAGTCCTTTGGTACTGGCGGCTTTGACGAGCCACGAGCGGCGCACTTCAGGACGAAGTTCGCGAATGTAGCGCTTGCGTGCTTCGGCAGGATTGAGTGACCAGATATATTCCTGCGCCGGATGATAGGTAACCAGATCACCGGTTTGAAAAGGAATGTTCGCCTCAGGATTAACGAGCTCCCATTGCGTGAATTGCGAAGTGACGGTTTTGGCCTTGGCGATGAAAGAGGCGTTCTCGGTAACGAAGGTGCCATCCATGTTTTCGATGATACCTTGGCGTTTACCATTTCGCGTGACGAAGGTTTTTTTGCTGGCCGACACGGCCTGCACCATTAAAAGCTCGTAAGCAAATGCCTCGGAGACGAGGGCCAACATCATGATAATGGGAAGGGTATAACGGTGCATAATCTCATGATACGGGCCATCGTCTTGAAATGCCATAAGGGGTGCCAATTCTGCCTGGCAGAGGGGGAATGACCTATTAAAAGACTACAGTGCTAAGGCCTTGAAGGCATAGCTCTTGAGCATGGCACTCGGAAATGCGCGAAAATGTTAAGAAATCCTTGGATATCTCGAAAAGAGAGATGAGAGGGAGTGTCTTTGACTAAACTCGCGCTAGTTTTATTATTCATCCTTGCTGGCTGTAACGTCGCCAATCAACCTGCTACATTGTCGCCAGGCAGTGGTGTGGGCGGTGATTCAGGGCCACGTATTGGTTTTGCGACTGGTAGTTCGTCGCGCAGTGAATTCAACGCGCTTGTTTCTCTTCCTTATAGTTTTACTGAAGCTCCCACTTCTCCCACCAATATTACCTTTAGCTATTCAGGAACAGCGACTGGTGGTCCAGCATGTTTGCCTGGAGTAGATTATATCTTTCCATTAACGCCCACTGCTTTTCCAGCAGGTGTTTTATCAGGCGTATTGGATATTTCGCTTTGTAATGACGGCACATTTGAAGGAAACGAATTCATTATTGTGACCATCGCCTCGACTACTCCAGCGGTTGGTCTCAACACTAACGGCACACATATTGTGACGTTGACCGATTCACTCTCACAACCGTCGATTAGTTTTACCACGGCTTCTTCAGGTTCGATTGCTGAAGGCGCAGCAGGATTCACCAATGTTCCCGTGACTATTCAATTAAGTCATCCTTCTACCCAAGTCGTGTCGTTTCAAGTTTCTATTGCAGGATCGGCGACTTTAGGAAGTGATTATACTTTATCGGCGACGAGCTTCAACGTCATGCCGGGAGATACCACTGCCAATCTCACGGTTACTATCTTTGGCGATAACATCATCGAGCCCAATGAAAATATTGTGCTGGGACTGTTTGCTCCTAGTAATGCTTCTTTTGGTTTGCAAGCTACTCATGAAGTACAAATTGCTCAAGATGAAGTACCTGCGACTATCATCGCCAACGTTGCTCCTCCTGCCACGGTCTTGGAGAGTGTGGGAACAAGTCTGTTTACCATTAACTTGACGGGTGTTTCAGATCAACCAACAACTTTAAATTTTGCCATTGATTTTGCCTCCGCCATCGCAGCTTCTCGTCGTGCCACTTATCCAGACGACTTCAGTCTCGTGAATGTCAGTGGCAATTGTGGTTTTGGTACCCATTCAGTTGTAACCAGCGGGATGACCGGAACGATTACCATCTGTCCTGGACAGGCGAGTGTGACAGTTCCAGTGAGTATCACCAATGATTCACTCTATGAGCCGACAGAAGGCATTGTTTTGCGTTTGACCGGCGGTCCTTTGGTTTCTGTGGGTGGCTTTCCTGCTGGAGAGTTAATCATTGATGAAAGTGATGTCGCGAATAAACCCATCATCTCTTTCCAGTCACCGGGTCAATCATTAGTTGAATCAAATACTGCGGGTGGAATTACTATTCGCATGCAGGATCCGCTTAATCCGGCACTCGACCGTCCCAGTGGTGAAGATGTCACAGTGACTCTCACTCCTGTCGACGTTACGACTGAAGGTGCGCTGGATTGGGCACTGGGTACAACGACTGTCGTGATCCCAGCTGGACAAACTCGTGTCACCATACCTATCAGCGTTTTGCAGGATGGGACTGACGAAGATAATGAATCGTTGAATGTAAATTTATCTACCTTGATGACCTACTCACTAGGTATTTCAACTCATGCTGTGACGATTATTGATAATGATGCTGCATCACGAGTTTCATTCCAACTCGTTTCGCAAACAGTGACGGAAGACCCCACCGATCCTAATCCTTTGGTCGTGAATCTGGTGCTCGATCGTCCGAGCGAACGCATTCTCACAGTCAATTATACAGTGAGCGGAAGTGTCACAAGCACGACTGGTGCCTGTGGCGGCTCTGCTGATATCTCGGCTCCTGGCACTCTGGTTATTCCCGCCGGTACTACGCTTATACCTTTGGGAATTCAGAAATGTTTTGATCAAAGTTACGAAGGTTCAGAGACGGCCCAATTCACTATTACCTCAGTCACTAACGGGGCGCTGGGTGCAAGTCTTGTTCACACCGCAACGATTACAGATGATGAAGCGTTGCCGATTATTTCGCTTTCAGCGAGCAATAATGCACCTTCTGAAAATAGCGGCAATATTGTTCTCACAGCTTCAATTGATAATGCACCTATCACTGCTCAGTCGGCGATGGTGATTCCGATTTCATTTGCCGGAACAGCAGTGAAGGGGACTCATTATGATTATACCGGAACCTCAATTACAATTCCGGCCGGTGCGACCTCAGGCACTTTGACGATTACACTTATTAATAACAATCTCTATGGTGGTGAAAAGAATTTCACTGCAACACTTGGGACTGGCTTCTGGCAACTCGGAACTTCCGCTCAGGTGGTCACCATTACTGATGATGAAGTCGTGCCGCAAATTGGTTTTACGACTGCTGCCTTGACCGTCGCCGAAAGTGTCGGGGCACAGGCCATCACTCTGCGAGTGAATCCAGGCTTTCCAGCTTGTGAAGGGCCTATGAGTATCGGTCTCTCGCGCGCAGGCACATCGGTGTTTGGAGACGACCACGACTTCTTGCATCCTACGGCAGGTATCGCTGCGGGAGCGACCTCAACCAATCTCAATTATAATATTATTAACGATAATATGCATGAGCCGGGTCTTCCTGAAACACTAGAAGTAACGGTCACGAGTGCCATTTGTAATGGCATCAATCTCTTGTTATTCCAGCCAGCTTCGCCTGGAACCATCACGGTCTCTATTACTGATGATGATCCACAGCCTGTCATTGGCTATGATGTCTCAAGTCGCACGTTCATGGAGAATGCGGCCGGGCCAAATACCATTACCATTCGCTTGGACCGTCCCAGCGCTCAGGCGATTAGCATCAACTCGACACTGACGGCCTACACTCCTGCACCAGCGGATATGTCGAATCCAACTGATCCAGAATTTTTCCGTGCTACAACGAACGCTATTCCATCACAGGATTTATCAGTTGCTGTGACCGCTTTTGTGATTCCAGCAGGTCAAACCTCAGTGACACAAACAATTGCGATTGTGAATGATGCTGATTATGAATATACCGAAACAGCCAATTTCACTCTGAGTGGTCAAGTCAACGCAACATTGAGTGCGACCGCTAATACCATGACGGTCAATATCGCTAACGATGATGCTCTTCCTTATACACATTTAAGCTTTGTGAATAACCCAGCGGGACTCACGACTGCTCGCTCAGTCATTGAAACAAACGTCGTCGCGCAAGATGTCTTCGCGCTGCTATCAAATAGTGCCACCAATGGTGGTGCAGGAATTACCGCTGTTGTACCTGTCTTGGTAAATTTAAGTATCCAAGGAACGGCGAGTAATACCATTGATTACACCCTAGGTGGTGTAACAAGTTCAGCAGTGACGGTTCCAGCGGGGGCCAGCTCCATTACTTTTAGTACGACTCATATTGATGATGCTCTTTTGGAAAACGTTGAAACCATTCGTTTTGCCACTGCATCGATCACCAATGGTCAGATCAGTAGCTCTAACTCACAAATTACTCATAGCATCTCTTTGGATGCAGATCTTCCTCCTGTTATCACCGTCACTCCGTCACCAGCGATTATCGCTGAGTCAGGCGGAAGTGCTACTTTTACCGTAACCGTTCAGCCAGTGGGCAAGGCGATCACGCTTGATTACACCATAGCCGGAACGGCGACAGCAGGCCTTGATCACTCACTTGAATCAGGTAGTCTTGATATTCTACCGAGCACAGCAGTTCAAAACATTCCTTTAGTGTTCACTATCGTAAATGACAATACACCTGAGTCCGATGAGACGATTGATATCAGTCTGGTGGGCAATCCTCCGGCCGATGCCAATACAGGTGCCGCTAACGCCACCATCACCATCGAAGTGAGCGACTTTTTACAACTCGCTAATGGTGATACACATACCTGTGGTCTTTTAGGTGGCCAAGTCAAGTGTTGGGGTGAAGTGCAGTACTTGGGTTATGCCGGTACGGCGATTGAGATTGTCGCCAACGGCTTGTACGGTGTGGACGCCAGTGAAACAGTCGCTTCACTTCCTTATGTACAATTAGGAACAGGCTTTGTTCCAACCAAGATTGTCGCTAACACTAATTCAACTTGTGCTATGTCGAGCACGGGAAGTGTGAAGTGTTGGGGTTCAAACGCTGACGGCCGCTTAGGTCAAAGTGTCGCACCAATTGCTCCCAATAATATTTTGGGAGATGCTGCTGGGGAA
>JBIKNE010000123.1:0-6318 GCA_044358855.1 Bacteriovoracaceae bacterium
CATCCTACCAACAAAAGAACTGCGGCGAGAGTTGCGAGTGGAATCCGCGAAAGTAAATCAGGAATTAGAACAACAGAGAGAAGCAACCAAACTCCGTGAAGAAACGGAGAGGTGCGCGAAAGAGCACCACTCGCTACGTTAGCCGAGCTTCGCACAATTACTGCCGTAATTGGCAAACCGCCAATTAAACCTGAAATTAAGTTTCCGACACCTTGCCCACGTAATTCTTTATTTTTAAAAGATGTACGCTTGAGAGGATCGATCTTATCCGCAGCATCAAGGGAAAGCAGTGTTTCGAGTGATGCGACAATGGCTAGAGTGATAGCAACTTTCCATGTTGCGTAGTTAGTAATAGAGCTCCAGTCGGGTAGGGCAATACTAGACAAGAAACTATTAAATCCTCCGGTGTAGGGAAGACGCACGAGGTGATCAAGTTCGATCAATAGATTTGGGTTACTAAGAAAAAGTGTTTCATTCAAAGCAATACTAACAACAACGGCGATTAAAGCACTTGGAATGAGACTAAGTTTTTTGAATTTCTTAGCTAAAATTTTGTCCCAACCCACAATGATGACAATACTTAAAAAGCCAATAATGGCAGCACCGATGTGTAATCCCTCAAAGGCATAGAAAATTTCAGAGAAGGTGTTGTGTCCATCGGCTTGATCAAAACCCATGTCTCCCATATAGTCTTTATCCCAACCGACGAGATGTGGGAGCTGCTTCATGATTAAGATGAGTCCAATCGCTGCAAGCATTCCTTTGATAACTGATGAAGGGAAAAAATTCCCAAGTTCGCCGGCCTTCAGAAATCCCATGGCGATTTGAATAATACCTGAAATAACTACCGCGGTACCAAACTGAGGAAATCCTCCAAGCTCAGCAATAGCTCCTGAGACAATGACTGTCAGACCTGCCGCCGGCCCAGAGACAGAGACCGATGAGCCGCCCATGATACCCAATATGATTCCACCAACGATTCCAGCTAAAATACCAGATGAAAGTGGGGCATTAGATGCAAGGGCAACCCCGAGACAGAGGGGGAGGGCAACGAGAAAGACAACTACTGAAGCACGAATATCATTCGGTTTAAGGAACATAGGTCTACCTTGATAAAAATTTAAAATAGAAAGAGAGATTTCTAGCAGTGACTAGGTGGTCGTTGTAAATCGAGCGGGACGAACTGAGCTACAAGTTCTACTCGAGCTGGCCAAGAATGAGGAAGATCTTCTGACCAGAAAATAGCTGATAGTTTATTAACCTGTTCCTTCACGAGACATACTTGGGGCTGCTGGTTTTCGTTAGGGATTTCACAGGGAATTTCGTCAGGGATTTGGACTTCATTTGGATTTGGTGCTGTAAGGGTGCCCGACGGTAAAAAGACCGTAAAGAAAAGTAGGAAAAAAATTGAAATGAGAGTCAGGCCAGTGCGCATGTAACGTATTGAATCATATCGAATTAAGAAAATCTAATCCTTTAGGTAAAAACAATTTAATAAACCACTGAAGCTGTATTAGTGGCCAATAAAGACCATTTTAGAAAGACTTAGCTTTATGAAAACTATTATCGTTTCTGTTTTTCTTTTCAGTTCGGCTTTTGCCGCGGACTCATATCGCCTCGCGTTTAAGCGCGGGCAAGTTGAAGTTTACCGACAAGGAAAATTGCTATCTGGAGATGAAGTGTTGGCCGGTGATGAGGTTCGTGTGGGTGCTCAAAGCTTGGCCCTACTTAAAGCGCCAGGAGAAAGCATTAAGATTTTAGAAAATACCATTCTGATTCCGCGTGAATATAAAAAATCAGCTACCACTTTAATTGAGCTCAAGAGTGGTTCGATTGTGAATCAAGTGAAAGGTAAAAAATTTCGTGTGCGTTCCAAAGACGTAATGTTTGGAGTGCGTGGTACCAGTTTTTTTGTGCATTCAAAAGGTGAGAGTGATGTTTGGATGTGTGTACAAGAGGGAATGGTTGATGTCGCTGCCGAGAAAGGAAAAGTAACTTCTGTTCCGGCCGGCAAAGGCGTATTTATCAAAGGCAAAACCATTACTAAGCCCAAGCCCTTTGCTTGGACTCGCGATATTAATTGGAATCAAGATCCTGCAGCAGGAGAGTTGCAGTTTAAGCCTAAGCTCGATGGAGTTTATGACTTGAACGGCGAATTTTATGATTAGTATTCTATTTGCTTTTTTTCTCGCTCACGCCGCACCTGAGCCGCGTTCTGCTTATGGAACTGAAACCGGTGGCGAATTTCGTTATTTATCTCGTTACGGTCAGGACAGCTTTTTATTCGAGAGTAAGTTTCGCAATGAACTTGAAAATGGCGACTATCGACAGGTGATGCTTGGTCGCTATCGTCGACTTACTAATCAATGGCGCTGGGGAGCTTTTGTTCAGAGTGAACAGGGGCTTCGCTGGAGTGAAGATTGGATGAATAAGGATCGTTGGGGATGGCAAGAAGGAGAGCGGTGGGACACTTCTTTTCTGATAGACGCCACTTATCGTTCCGAGTTTCTTATTCCGAATTTGGTTTTGGAATGGAAGAATCGCCTCTATTGGTATCCTGCCTGGGATGCACTCCAGTGGCGCTTTCGTCCGGGACTTAATTATTTTGTACTCAAAAATGATCGACCACTTTGGCAGTTCAATGCCCAAGTTGAGTACTACTTACCTCTGACATACTCTCAGGGTCATCTGGCCGAGGCTTGGTACTATCTCAATGCGCTTTGGCACGTGAACAAGCAATGGAAATTAGGGCCGATGTTGGCCTGGCGTGAGCGTTGGTTCAACGCCCCCGATGAATTCAAAGAGCGCTTTGGGCATAGTTGGCGCTCAAGGCAAAAATCACTCTACCTAGGGTTAAGTGTTGTATTGGCAGAATCAGAGTAGATTTGGCGTCTTTGACGCATATCTAATGCTATCCTTATAGTCTCATTTGCCCTCCCATGTTAGCATTTCTTCCATTCAGGAGCATGCTATGTCAGACACAATTGCAGTTATTGGTTTGGGTTATGTTGGACTTCCACTCGCGGTGGAATTCGCCAAAAAATATGACGTCATCGGTTTTGATGTGAAACCCGAGCGCATCGCCGAACTTAAGGCCGGCGTAGATCATACGTTGGAAGTCGCGAGCGAAGAGCTTCGTCATACTAAAATGAAGTTCTCCTGTGATCGTGATGAACTGAAGACCGCTAATATTTTTATCGTGACCGTTCCAACTCCTATCGACAGCGCCAATCGTCCTGATCTAACTCCTATCTTGAAAGCTTCTGAGACAGTCGGGAAGGCTTTAAAGAAGGGAGATATTGTTATTTACGAATCAACTGTTTATCCAGGTTGTACGGAAGAAGATTGTGCTCCTGTTTTAGAAAAGCATTCAGGTCTTAAGTACAATCAAGATTTTTATTTGGGATATAGTCCTGAACGAATTAATCCGGGTGATAAAGAACATACCGTTACAAAAATTTTAAAAGTGACTAGCGGTTCGACTCCTGAGATCGCAACTCGCGTAGACAAGCTCTATGCTTCAATCATCACTGCCGGGACACATAAAGCGGCTTCAATTAAAGTCGCTGAAGCGGCTAAAGTGATTGAGAACTCTCAACGTGACATCAACATTGCATTCGTAAATGAGCTCTCGCTCATTTTTAATCGCATGGGTCTTGATACGAGAGAAGTCTTAGAAGCTGCTGGCACGAAGTGGAACTTTTTGAAATTTTCACCTGGTCTTGTCGGTGGACACTGTATCGGTGTTGATCCGTTTTATCTCACTCATAAAGCTGAGATGCTCGGTTACCATCCGCATGTTATTTTGGCCGGCCGTCGCATTAATGATGGCATGGGTCCACATATCGCACGTCAAACCATTCGTCATTTGATCACCAAAGGTGTGCAGATTAATGGAGCGAAGGTTTTGGTGCTGGGTCTGACTTTTAAAGAAAACTGTCCCGATATTCGTAACTCTAAAGTGGTGGATATCGTCCGTGAATTGAAGTCGTTTCATTGCAAAGTGGATATTCATGATCCATGGGCCGATGCTCTGGAAGTGGAGCATGAGTACAATCTTCAGATGGTCGCCGCGGATAAGCTTGGAAAGCTTGATTCCTACGATGCTGTTATCGTGGCGGTGAACCACACCAAATTTAAAGAGCTCAATATGAAAGGTGTGCGCTCTGATAAACGTGTGGTTTATGATGTGAAGGGGTTATTCCCGAAAGAACTTTCGGACGAGAGATTGTAGAATGAAATATCTTGTGACCGGTGCCGCCGGATTTATTGCTTCAAAGACTGCTGAGTTTTTACTGAAAGACGGGCATGAAGTGGTGGGTGTGGATAATCTCAATGATTACTACGATCCACGTTTGAAAGAGCATCGCTTGGAGACTTTGCGTCCCCACAAGGCATTTCAATTTCATAAACTCGATATCGAAAACAAAGATGCGCTCGCAAAACTTTTCAAAGAGCACAAGTTCGCCGGTGTTTTAAATCTCGCCGCTCGCGCAGGTGTGCGCTACTCGATGGAAGAGCCGCAAGTTTATATGACCACCAACGCGATGGGCACGCTCAATCTTCTGGATCTCATGCGCGATCATGATGTGAAGAAGATGGTACTCGCTAGCACGAGTTCACTCTACGCCGGCCAACCCATGCCGTTTCTTGAGACTCTACCGGTGAACACGCCCATTTCTCCCTACGCTGCCACTAAGAAAGCAGCTGAGGTGATGGCTTACACTTATACCTTCCTCTACAAGCTCGATGTGTCGGTGGTTCGTTACTTCACGGTGTATGGCCCGGCCGGACGTCCGGATATGAGTATCTTTAGATTTATTAAGTGGATTGATGAAGGTACGCCGATTGAGTTGTTCGGTGACGGCACTCAGGCGCGTGACTTCACATTTGTTGATGACATCGCTCGCGGCACCATCGCTGCGCTCAAGCCGGTGGGTTACGAGGTTATCAATCTTGGCGGCGGCAACAACCCAATCGATCTTCTTACTGTCATTGGCATGATCGAGAAGTTCCTAGGCAAGAAGGCCAAGGTCGCTAACAAAGAATTCCACATCGCTGACATCAAGAAGACCTGGGCCGACATCTCCAAGGCCAATAATCTCTTAGGCTGGAAACCCCAAGTCAGTTTAGAGGACGGAATTCGTAAGTGCTGTGAGTGGCATGTGGCGAATAAGCATCATGGGTTTAAGCTGGCGGAGTAAGTAATTCCCAGGGCGGAACTTTGGCGTGAGAAGAATCAATAGCCGAAATTGGGTATGCTCGGTATCCTTCCCTGACAAGGTTTTCTATAGAGTTTGAAATGTCAGTCCCACAAATAAATCTGTCGTAGAAAATCGTTTCATCCCGAGACAGCTCAAATTCGGTAGTCGAAAGTATTTTTAAATTACGTTTACTTTTCTCGGCTGATTTTCTCCAATATTCACATATGTATTTATCATCTTCTATTAGAACGTATTTTTTATTGGTTGAAAAATCATCATAAGATATTGGCAGTAAAATCGAAGCCCTCGTGTGATTGTCCTCGGAAGAATATCTTAGGGAACCTTTTATTAAGGATAAGTTGGTTAAAGAAGAAGAAATTCCTAAGCCACTACCATCTATTTTTGTAGTTTCAGTTTTTTCATTTAATATAAATCCCGAGCCTACGTTTAATATCTCTATCGATATGTTATTATCCGTAATCTGATATCTGACTTTAACAGCGGTTCCTCTTGGTGAAGCTTCGATTGCATTCTTGATAATATTTTTAAGAGTACGCGAAAGATGAATTCGTGATGAGAAAATATAAATGTTCGCTTCCGTTTCAAGTACTGGCTGTTCAATGTCTAAAAAGCTACTAACGACTTGAGAAATACAATCGCGAATTAAATCAAAAATGCAAATACAAGAAAATTTGATCCCACCTTTCTCAGGTAAAAGCCCCAGTGCGATTTGACGTATATCATTTATTGCTTGAAGAGATGGTGCACCTAGCAACTTAGTTGAATGATCGTTTTGTAAGAAATTAATAGGTGTAAGTAGATCATGGGCAATTTTTAAGGCATTAGTTGCCATTTGTTCTTTTATATTAGCTCTCTCAATAATCATTTGACTTCGATTGGCATGAGAAATTAATTCCGACATTTGACGCCCAAGATCTCCAAGTTCGGTTAAGTTAGAAAGTTGGCCAATCTTTGTTTGAGCTAGTTCGTACTTGAGCGGAAGATATACAAAACGTCTCCAGAAATAGATAAGTAAAAAATAGGTGAGAATAGAAATGAAAATAGAAGCTATAAATATTGTGATAACTTGAGCCGCTTCAATAAGTGGGTAATC
>JBIKNE010000040.1:0-9530 GCA_044358855.1 Bacteriovoracaceae bacterium
GATTGGATCAGAGTGAATCAGATGCCATCCGCTAGATTGCTATCACCGGAAGATAATATGTTTGTTTGGTATTTTGTGACGGGAACAAATATTGACGAATTAGAAAGAAAGGAAGCCGAGTTTCTTAAAGCACTTCCCCTTGTGGCCCCAGCTCGCGATAGAGCTTAAGCAGAATTTTTCCGGCCGCTTCTGGATTGGCCCCATAGGCGATAATCCCGTCTTGATGGCCTTTCATGACAAAGACACCTTGCTCTTTACCTTGAATCGTCTCGCGAGCGGCTTCTGCCATTTCTTTCGTGCCGTAGGCTATCGTTTCATCAATTGATTCGGCTTTTTGGTCGATCATTTTTTGCCAAATAACTTGGTGGTGAATATGAAAAATGGCACCGATCTGTGGGTTACCTTCGTAAATGGCAAAATGGGTGAGGCTCTCACTCGAAGGACCGATGGCCCCTTCGGCTTTGACGATATTTTTTTGCGGGTCGCAACCAACGACCCGGGCATAATGTTCCCGCCGAAGATGGGGTTTATTGCCGGTCTGAGTCCCGGTAATCAAAAATCCACCTTTAGATAGGGGCAGTCTCACAGAGAGATTTCCGTAACCGATCTTTTCATTCGGATACTCGCCGACCATGCGCAGTCGCCAGAGGATAGCGCGCCATTTCTCGAGGGGAATGACCTCAATGGCCTGGGGGGCCGGGGCCCTTTTCAGGGTTAATTTGAACTTGGTGACCCCATCGTCCATCACAGGAATCGCCTTTTCAGCATTAATTATTGGGGGGTGAAGGACATCTAAAGACGCGTTTGCATTGAGCATCATGACATCCTCCCTTATACTTAAGTCTAGGTGATATAATAAGAAAGAGCAAACTTGGGGTGAGTTATCATCGATAAACTCAAAGAGCAGCTTGAACAATTGAAGGGAAAAATTCCCTTCTTGTCTCGTTCTGCCAAAAATAATGCTGAAAAAACAGATGAAGAAATGGAAGAATCAGAAGCTTCTGCTGATGAAGATTCGACTGGCGTAGAAGAGGTCGATGATCTTGCTGAAGCAGATCAGCCAAAATGGAAACAAGCTCTCACCAAACAATTACCGTTCCTAGCAAAAGTTTTAAATAAACCTTCAGCAAGAGCTGCATCGTCAGGAGATAAGACGGATGTAGGAGTGAAGGCACCCGGCGCGAATGATCAGCGCCAAAAAATCATTCGTATTGCATTGGTATTAGGCGCACTCTATTTTGCTTATGATTACTTAAATCCAGCAGAAGAAACGACTGAAGTTGTTGAAGAGTTGCCGGTTGATCCACCGGTGAAGAAAAATAAGAAAAAGCGTCCTCCTCCAGGAGAGGCTGCTTCAGCTTCACCACCCGCTGAGGGGGCAGTACCCGTTGAAGGAGCAGCACCCGTTGATCCAGCTGTACCCACCGAGCCTGTCGTTGCGGCCCCGGTTGATACTGCGCCAGTAGATCCAGCTCCTGTTGATACGGCACCGACAGAAACTCCTGCACCGGTTGAGCCGGTGGTAGACGCTCCACCAGAACAGGTTCCACCACCCGTGGAGAGTGTAGATATTCCAGTTGAACCGATTGGCGATGAGGCACCGATTTCAGAAGACTCAGCTCCTATCGAAGCCACTGCTCCAGATGATTTTGTTGAGCCCACACCAGACTTAATTCCGCCTGAGGTTACCGAACCTAAAGTGGGTGGTGAAGCGGCTCCTGGAACAGATCAAGTGACCGATGGACAACCGGTAACTGACAATCCGGATATGACTGAGCAGATTTTGAAAGATCTAGAGAAGCAAATTCAGGATAAAAAAGACAATGTACCTGCGACTGGTGCGGCCTATATCGAACCACCAGATTATGAAAACTTTGGTCGTGGTCTTGTCTATAATTGTCGCGGCAAACATTGGGCCTGTGTGGATGGTGCGAGCTATCGCGTTTGTGAGCAAAACTACAGCTCACTCAAAGGCGCCAATAAGCCTAAGGAATGTTATCCGGACAGTGTTTTCCAAACGGATAAGGCCTGCATTTGGATGCAAAAAGAAAGAATTACGGCGGGTACAAAAACCGTTTTCTGTCAGTAAAATCTAAGCCGCATTCTTTTGGAATTTGCGATCGAGAAGGGGAATGAAAAATTCCTCTTCACCTTTAGTGGCTTCTTTTGCCATACCAGAAATGAATGCTTTGACACATTTTGGATCGAACTGTGATCCAGAGAATTGATTCAATTCTTCATAGGCCACGCTATAGTCCAAACCTTTGCGGTACGGGCGAGTCGAAGTCATCGCATCAAAGGTATCAGCAATGAGAATGATGCGGGCGAAGAGTGGAATCTCCTCGCCTTTCATCCCTTCCGGGTAACCACGACCGTCGTAACGTTCGTGATGATAGCGAGCATTGAGTGCGATCTTTTCAAAGATTGGATATTCCTTCAGAATTTCATAAGACTGCTCTGGGTGCTGTTTCATCACCAAGAACTCTTCTTCTGTAAGGCGACTCGGTTTGTTGAGCACCTGATCTGGGGTTCCAATCTTTCCAATGTCGTGGAAGATAGCTGAAAGTTCTAGTTCCTTCATTTCTTCGTCCGACAAACCTAGCTCCTTGCCTGTGACAAGTGAGAAATAGGCCACACGCATGCTGTGCCCGAAAGTATAGTGATCTTTGCAATCGAGAGCTTTGAGAATAGTTCTGGCCATCATTTCGGCCATTTTCTGATTTTCAACCTTAAGTCTTTCGCCTTCAGCTGCAAGCGTAAGAATAGCTTGTGCCGTTGTGAAGCTTGGTATTTGAAAGACGTTATTGGTTTTCTTCATTACGTAATTCCCAAAATCAACATAAGAGGGGTCACATATGTCCCCATGTAGAAGGACTTGTCGGCGCTTGGGATTAAAAATTGAGTACTAAAGATAAGTATCTGAAAATGCTAAGGTAATTAGTTAAACACCCGAAAAGTTGAGCATGAGAATTATTGATCTACACAACCGACTGCTGCCGGCCATGCAGCAACATCAACTTGATTTAGAGGAGTTCTTTCCTCATCTCGAGGTGATCACTCCCGATGCATTTATGAAATCTCCTCTCGAGGGAAGATCAGATGCACTCTTAATTGATGTTCCTTCTATGAGCCAAGTCGCTGTGAATGATGATTTTTTATCACTGCTCAATACTCATAGTGCGGTGATTATGTTTATGCCCGCCTTGGTTCAGAAGGATTGGGAAGAGTGGCTACAAAAAGTGCTAGCGCTCTCAGATAAAGTCATTTCAGTGCAAACACTTTCCATGGGGCCTTCGCAATGGGGTTTGTTACGAAATCAATTATTGTATTTCTGGCGTCAACGCCAAGAACGTATAAGTTTCAAAGAACAAATGGTGCGCTTTAGTCAGGAAATGGATGAGCTGATTCGTGGTGCTCAGTCTGAGATGATGAAGGCCAAAAAGATTCATGAGGGAGTCATCCCTAAAAGAATTGAAGATCTAAAGGCCATGCAGCTTTTAAGTAAGTATGCAGTCGGTGAGGGGTCAGGTTCAGAGTATTTTGATGTGATCAGAGGACAAACACAGGCCCATCTCATCTTTGTTCACACGTCTTCTTATCTGGCTTCAAGCTGCTTGATGGGTCTTTTAAACAAGTACAAGGGTGGTCCAGCTGGTTTTGATGCTCAGCTCTTTATTCAGGAAGCTGCTCTAGAAATCAGTGCTATCAACGCAAATAAAAAGAAGCAGGTAGATGTACAGATTATGCTCTTGAAGATTGAGCAGCATACTCTGCAATGTGAAGGATTTGCTTTTGGGACGTTCGAGCTGTTCAGTCAGGAAAATGGTCTCTATGCCCTGCCACGCTTGAATGGATTTGATATTAATCGCTTAGAAGAGTCTCGCTTTAGTTTTCGACTGAATCGAGGGGAGAAAGTCGTTGTTTTCTCTCCTGGCTTCATATTTAATTGGAATGAGGCACATACTGCGGTGGAGCGAGGGGCTTTTATTGAGTCTCAAAAATCCTTGCCCGGGTCTGAGCTGTTAATGGAATTGTTCTTTCAATTGAAAAAAGAGTCATCCGGAGATTTCCTCGCTAAAGATGCGACGGCCGTGATGATGGAGGTTCACCGTCATGCTATTCAGCAAGTTTAGTTTTCTGTTTCTTATTTTGATGGTGTCGACTTCGGCTGATGCACTAACGCGCTTCTTGCCAAAATCTTGCTTGGATGCAAATTACAAAACGAAAATTTCTCATCGAGGACCTTTATTTGGTCTTTTGCCTCACGAACTCACCATTGAGAAAAAAGGCTGTCTGATTAATATTCAGTACCGTCGCTATCTTCCAAAAGAATGGACCGTTGATGTCTGTCGCGAGCCTGTTCATATTAAAGTCGCCTCTGCCACAGGGACAGATGTGGCCAAAAAAACAGATAGCTGTGTGAAGCCGGATAAATCAAAAAATACTTCTAATTTCTGCGGACAGTATTTTGATTTGATTGATGTTCTACAAGACGATGGTTTGATTTTTGCTGAAGGTGATCGTGATAGTCTCGGCACTCCACATGGCCGTATCTACTGCTCATACTTACTGCTAGAGCGTTATCTCACCGACGAGATCATGTTCAGTCGTTATACCCAGGTCGCCAATATTTTTGAGAAGGGTGGCAAAGAAGCTGTAGTGGAAGTGGAAAAAGCAGCACCTGTTGCTCCGGTTACACCAGTGGCCCCAGGTACTGCAGTAGAAACTCAAACGCCTTAAACTTTCTTAAAAGCAACTTCTAGGTCATTGAGCAAATCATCGATGTGCTCAATACCTACGCTTAAGCGAATCAGATTATCATGAATCCCTAACTGCTTACGGATGTTGGCCGGAATCGAAGCATGAGTCATGATCGCCGGATGCTCAACCAAACTCTCAACGCCTCCTAAACTTTCCGCCAAAGCAAACAGCTTCACATTTTCTAGAAACGCTCGTGATTCTTTGATGCCACCATCAATAAAGAAAGTAATCATGCCACCAAAACCGCTGGCCTGTTTTTTAGCAATAGCATGTTGAGGATGAGATTTCAGTCCTGGGTAGATAACACTTTTCACTTTTGGGTGCTTCTCAAGATACTCAGCTACTTTTTGGGCGTTCTTAGCCGTCGCTTCCATTCGAACCGCGAGTGTTTTTACTCCACGCAGAACCAGCCAAGAATCAAAAGGTGCTAAACATGGGCCGGCAGCATTTTGTAAAAAACGCAAACGCTCATAGAACGCGCCTTTGTTTATCATCAATGCTCCACCCACAACGTCAGAGTGGCCGTTGATATATTTGGTCATTGAGTGAACAACGATGTCAGCACCCAAGGCGATTGGGTTTTGGAAATAAGGGCTCATGAAGGTGTTATCGACAACGACTAGTGCCTTCACTTTCTTGGCAAGTTTTACCACGGCAGCGATGTCTGAAATTTTCAACATAGGGTTTGTAGGTGTTTCAAGCCAAACCAATGCTGGTTTGAATTTGAGAATTTTAGCACCGAGAGATTTCAGATCAGTCGTGTCTGCAAATTCGATCTGATGAATATCTTGGAAAACCTTAGTGAACAAGCGATAGGTTCCACCATAAACATCATCACCGCACAGGATTTTACTCTTAGCAGGTAGAGCGTGCATGATAAGCGTTGAAGCAGCTAGACCCGATGAGGCCACTAAACAGTGATCAGCGCCTTCCAGAGATGCTAAACATTCTTCTAAGCGTGTGCGCGTTGGGTTGTGTGTACGTGTGTATTCATAACCTTTATGTTCACCAGGTGAACTCTGTACGTAGGTCGAGGTTTGATAAATGGGCGGCATGATCGCGCCAGTCGTTGGGTCAGGTTCTCCGCCAACATGAATCGCGCGAGTGGAGAAAGCAGCTTCTTTAGTTTTCTTGGCCATAAAATTTCCTTTTTAATGCAATTCTTGGAGTTCTTTGGAAGCCGCTAATACAGACAAGCGAGCGATCATACAATAAACCGCTTCTTTGCAATGAGTGTCGGTATCTTGGCAGATATCACTAATACAAAATTTCTTATACAGCATGCCCTGTGAGTTGAGATTGGCATTAGTGCCGCGCTGAGGGTTGTAGCGCATGAAACCACCCATGCCGCGACCATTGACGAGGTACATAGTGATTTCTCCAGGAGCATCTTCAACTTTGATAATGGTCTCAACACCTTCTTGAACGAGCACGCTGGTGAATTTGATGTTGTTTTTCCCAATATCCATTTTGTTGCGAGTTTTGCGATTCATCGCCAGCACCTCGTCTTTGCTGGTGAAGACAGATATCCCCATGCCGTAGGTTCCCTGTGATGCTTTGGCAAAAACGCTCGAGCCTGCCGGTAATTCCGCCAAAAGGTTGCCAACTTCAGAAGCTAACTTATCGACTCCTTCTTTCGTTTCAAAATCTACGCCGTCGACCGCACGAAAGCGTGCTTGAATGAGATCTGGATTAATGTCGAACTTCGCACAAAAGGCATCAGCGACTTTTTTATAGTGACTGAAGTGACTGTTCTTTTGACGACGAGTCCAACCTGCAAAAGGTGAGGGCATGACGGGAATCCCAACGTTTTTCCATTCGATGTTCAAAGGAATAGATTGATCGTGGTTGAGTATAATTGCGCCATACCCGGTGACTCCACCGTCGACACGCTTCACTTGATCACCCTTTACTTCAATTTGAATGAGCTCGATGGCATGGCCCGATTGTGACTCTAGTTTTAGCAGTGGGCCTTCATCAAAAAGAGTTTTATCTGGTGATACAACATCAACAGAAAAGCCGGCCTCTTCTAAGGTGTGTCGTAAGTGATAGACATTATCAAGATACCACTTGTTCTTAGTATGAGACTCGGGAAGGAGTGCTACGCGCTTGGTTCCTGGCGCAATTTTAGCAAGAGCATCCTTGAACAACTGCGATGCGCGTTTGAGATCTTTTTGGCAAATATTATTAAAACCGGCCGGATAAAGATTATGATCGACCGGTGCGTATTTGTGGGAACTTTCGCGGATATCCACACTTGAATAAATCGGTTGTACCAGTTCATTTTGCCATTCATCGAGCTGACGATTGATCGTCTCCCAATTTTTGCTCACAAACTCTTCAAGTTGTTGCTTAGTTTGAATCGACATGTTTTCTCCAGGTCGCAGCTAGTGCCGTGACATGTTTAAGTGGTGATGAGGCGAAGACTTCAGGAAAAGCATAGATCGCTAAGAAGTGCGGCTTGGTCTTTTCTGTTAAGTTTTTTTCTTTTTGTACAAAAGCATTTTTGAGTTTTTCTCCCTCACTCTGAGGGGCAGGTTGCCAAGAATCGAGTTCATGGCCCAGGGTCTTATTTAACACCAAGAACATTTCACGTTTTCTAAGTTTGTTGGCCATTCGTTGGATCTCAAGGGCCTCATGAAACTTCCCTTGCTCGACGGAGGTCACCAAGAACCAATTAGCCGCTGATGGATCAGAGAGTTTTGATTCCATGGCCAGACCCTGCATAAAAGATGAGCGCGAGCGATAAATCACTTCCAGAGCTTCAAGGAAATCTTCTACAAAGTGCTCTCCCGACACTTTTTGCAAATAAGACAAAAGCTTATTCACCCCAGCATTCACGACTTTATCAAAAAGATTTTTGACTAAGGTCTTTTGGGTGTTATCCATTGCTTTGCGACCAAGTGAAGTGAAAATCTCCACGAAACGCTGGTCAAAAAACTTGCGAATTTTATCAAGACCTTCAAGGAAATCGAGAAAATGAGGCCCTGGAGGTGTGTCGAGCACTACGCAATCGTACTTGCCTTCATTGATACGCATTTGTAACTCAATCAGCGCGAGTATTTCATTCATCCCGCCATTGGGTTTGGCTAAAATAGCGACGATTCTGTTCTGTGATAATTCTTTAACACCCACAGCTTCGCCCATTCGTTGAATGGTATGCGTCGGTGACATCAGTAAGGCATGAAGTGGGGTAGGTAAATCTCCCACTTCAGGAAGTGAGTGGATGATTTTGACCGAACCGGCAGCGGCATCATCAAGTCCCAGAATATCTTTTAGTCTTTTGGCCGGATCGATCGTCATCAAGAGAACTTTATGACCCTGGCGAGCAAGATCAATCGCTCGCGCTGTCGCCAAAGTGGTTTTTCCCACACCGCCTGTGCCAAAAAATAGATCAAATGATTTTAACGGTAGGCCCATTAGATGAGCTCCGGTAATTGTGGGAGAAGATCTTGATAGAACTCATTTACATTCTGAGCAGCCGAAAAAGCAAAACTCGTTTTGACATCTTGAGGATGCAACGTCTCAACTTCATTCTCAAGATTCAGTTTCTGTTGCAGGGCCAAAGGAGCCTCGGCAATAGTTTTCTGCCATTTTTTGAGTGAGTGATTCAGTGAGATCGTCGTATCGAAATTTGCAAGTTTTTCGAGAGCTGCTTTAAGTTCAAGCGCTTCCTGCATCGCCAGCACAGTCGGAAGTGTCATGATGCGAATGCCGGTATGTTGGCGGTCGTAAAGCTTCGAGAGCATTTTCTCAGTATCTTCAAACACGAGACCAGATTGAAAAATCTCGCGAAAATTACTGGTGGCTTCCATCATCGTCAGAGCGTGTCCTGATGCAGGAGCATCAAGTACTAAAATGAGTTTGGGGTCTTCATGTAAGAGTTCGAGAATTTTCCCCATGGAAATAACATAACCAAAACCTGGCAACATGTTCACCAGCGCACGGAAGTAAGCTGTTCCAACCACCCACTTCGCAACCATCTGTGAGCCCATCTTTTTTGTGATGTAGCCTTTCGCACAGTCTTCTAGCTCGAGATGGATGTGAGGTATTGATTCCCAACCCTGAGGGATTTGGTCTGATCTATTTTCTTCTTCGTTGAGCGACTGTTGTGAAAGTGAGACGTACTGAGCATGGTGGCCTTGCTCTTTCAGGTAGCGCGTAAACGCGAGTGCGAGTGATGTTTTACCAACACCACCTTTACCCGTAAAAATATAGAGACGCTTGGGAAGAGAACCCATAGGTCCCTCAAATAGAGTAGGCGAGAGTAAGAAGAAGCTTAAAGTAGTAGCCTTTAAGATCTGACTGATCGTCTTGTTTAATACTAAACGGCCAGTGAAGTTGCCCTAGGGCACCAATAGTCCATTGATCATTGAGGCGTAGATCGGCGCCACCACCAAAGTTTGGTCCAAAAGTTACTTTTTGCTCTGATTTTTTTAGATCTCCACCAACATATCTTTTGGCGCGTGGCACGTAGAAGCCAAGGCCTCCCATGACGAATGGTGAGAAGTTATCAAATTCGAAAAGTCGACTTTTGATGGCAGCATTAAGTCCCGCTACACGCATGCGCTCACGCTTGTCTTCGTGGGTGCTCCAGTGAGCATTGACCAAGACATCAAACGAGTAGCTGGCAGCATAAGCATAGAAGATATCCATCGTGATCTTGTCTTCACCGTGCTTAGCGTAGTTGCCCATCAGGAAAGTTTCACCGAGACCTACACCAAAGGTGTGGAGTTGAAGTCTGCGTGGGGCCGGAGCAGAACTGCTCT
>JBIKNE010000014.1:0-12228 GCA_044358855.1 Bacteriovoracaceae bacterium
GCTTCTTTAGCAGGAGTTTTCACTTCTGCTTCAACCTTGGCAGGCTCTTTGGTTACCAACTCTTCTTTGGTCGAAGGAGTTTGTATCTTCGGCGCAAAAGGCTTCTGTTGGGTTTGGGCCAATAATGATGCTGAAAAAAGAAAAGTCGCGACCGAAGCCGCGACTTTCAATTGAATCGGATTCCTCATGAAGAGGATATTAGTTCAAAGTAGCTGTGTTCTCAACTGAAGAAGTCATAGAAGCCGCGAAAGGCTTGAACTCTTCTTCAACGGCAACAGAAACTTCCATACCAAGTTTCCCTTCGAGGGTCTTGATGTAGCCAGTCAACGTGCCTTCTTCAGAACGGATAACGCGCTTCAAGAGCTCAGTGTCACCTGGCTTCAAAGCTTTACGCTCTTGATCAAACAAAAGTTGGATCTGAGTCATGTAAGTGATGTCGTTCTTAGACTTGTTGTCGATCACTTGGATTTCATGGCCTTCACGGATGATCTGAGCGATTTCCTCGAGGGTCACGTAGCAAGACTGAAACGTGTCGTACAGCTTGCGGTTCTGGTAGCGCTTGATGATGCGAACTTCTTTCATGTCGTTTCCCCTATCTGATTTGGTTTCCTACCTGTCGATAAAGACCGAGGTACTATTGTCAATAAGTTGTATTTTGTCTAACGGCTTTTCCCGGCTTTCGGCCAACTGAGTCTAAATCTTTCCGCAAGATCGAAGCTACGGAAGTGACGCAGTGAACGGGTCAGTCAAAAACGTTAATCGTGGGCATAGATACTAAACGCGTCGGAATACTGTCAACATGGTCCGTCAAAAAAAAGGCCTAATTAGCAAAAAAACTTTGAGTGAGGGCAAAATATGCCACCCATCTCCTTAGTAATCAGGTACTTGGGCTGTAATTAGAATAAGGCCCTGCAATCTGAAGAAGGCTTAAAATTTCACTCTTTTTCGTCCGACAAGCATTTATAGGGGTCACCGGATGACCTCTTAAGGCCAAGGACGTCTAACGGATGAAACACTCATTGCGCGTAATTTTCCTCACAGTATTGGCCTGTTTATTTGCGAGCTGCGCACATCAAAAAGTCGACCAAATAATTCTCACTGAAGAGCAAACAGAACGTCTCAACAAAGAGGCTTTGGAGCTGGCATCCAAGCGCCTTGAGTTGCTGGTTGAAGAATCAAAAAAACAAGGCCCCGCGTCAGTGCAATACCTTTCAACAGGATTGTTTTTGAAAGGTAACTCTTCATTGATGGAAGGTGATTATGTCACTGGTGCTGTTTTGTTTAAGCACCTTGCAACAATGACGGAAGATCCGTTTGTTCATAAAAAATATGCTGTCGCGCTGATTCGTATTGGTGAAATGGAAGAGGCTAAGAATGTACTGCAACGTCTTTATCAAGACGGCAAAGGACAAGACGAAGGTGTCGCACTGATTTTAGCTGGTGTTTATGCCGGACTCGAAAAGCCGGCTGAAGCGCGCAAAGTCTATCGACAAATTTTAGTTAAAAACCCGAAGCAAGAAGAAGCTTGTTTATTTTTAGGCAAATCGTTGGCGGTTGAGCACAAGTGGAAAGAAGCAGAGATGCAGCTCAATACCTGTCAGCGTCATCATCAAAAAAACGGAATTTTCTCTTATTATCTCGGAAAAATGTTTGTTGATCGTGGTGATCTTAAGAGTGCAGTGGGTGCTTTTGAAGAAGCTCACAAACGTGATCCCAGTTCAACTCAAGCGGCGGCTGCTCTCGGTCTTATTTATGAGCAGTGGGAAAAGTCGGATAAAGCGATCGCTGTCTATCAAAGACATCTGGCTAAAAGACCGCAAGACCCAGCTATTCTCAGTCGTCTTGTGCAGGCGCTTTTCTTGAAAGAGAAGTTTGCTGAAGTGATTCCCTATGCTGAGCGCTTGGTAGATCTAGATCCTGAAGATCTCAATATGCGCGTGAAGCTGGGTATCCTTTATACCGATGCCAAAGATTACGACAAAGCCATTTCTGTTTTCCGTGAGCTTTTAGAACAAGCTCCGCAATCAGATAAAATCCTCTATTATCTAGGTGCTATTCACCAAGAACTGGAAAAGTTTGAATCAGCAATTGATTATTTCGCACGCATTCCAACTTCCAGCGGTCTCTACCAAGACTCGAGTTTTCAAATGGCGAACATGCTCGGTGCCCTTGCTCAGTTAGAGCACGCTCAAATGGGCCGTGATGGAGAAGTTGCTGCTCGCTTTTTAAAATTAGTTGAGACAAAGGTGAAGGAGATTCCTGATCTTAAAGTCGAGTTGCGTGTACTGGAAGCAGGTTTTTTCGAAGCTTCTGAAAGAGATGCCCTGGCAGCTAAGAGTTTGCAATCGATTGAGAAAGAAAAGAATTTCGGATTGCAGCACCAATACTATCTTGCTGGCCTCTTAGAGAAGATTAAAGACTACGAAGGTTCTACCGCAATTATTATGGCGATTCTCGATAAAGACCCAAAAAACGCTCATGCCTGGAACTTTATGGGTTACTCGCTCTTAGAGCGAGGCCATGCTCCTTCTGAAGCCCTACCTTATATAGAGAAGGCCTTAGCGCTCTCTCCCGACGATGGTTACATCCGTGATTCTTTGGGCTGGTATTATTTTAAAACTGGCCGCGTGAAAGAAGCACTCACTGAGCTGACTTATGCCTTTAAGAAAGTTCCGGATGATGTGGTCATCGCCAAGCATCTCGCTCTTATACATAAAGATATGAAAAATTACGCCAAAGCTCGTAGCTATCTTCAGCATGCCCTCAAGCACGCGCGTATGAATTCAGAGAAAAAAGAAATTAAAACGGTGCTTGATGTTTTAGATGGTGAACGTATTCCAGCGTCATTCCCAGCGCCACAAGATTGATTTCCTACTTGCCCAAGGCCCTAAAGCACCCCATGATTGATCATCATGGGGTTTCGTTTTTTAGCACTTTTATTTTTGGCGGCTTGCGCG
This sequence comes from Bacteriovoracaceae bacterium, assembly GCA_044358855.1. Lineage (GTDB taxonomy): Bacteria > Bdellovibrionota > Bacteriovoracia > Bacteriovoracales > Bacteriovoracaceae > UBA6144. The sequence continues at coordinate 2,958 of JBIKNE010000014.1, forward strand.
ACTAAGCCTTTAAAGGACGCTCAGTTCTCTGAGCTCTGGCAAAAAGTTTCTATGCAAGGAAAGGGCAAAGCTCGTCTCGAGGTTCCGCCAGAGAGTTGGGTTTTTTCCTTTGAAGCAGAACTAAAAAATAATGACTGGGTGACGGCAATAACGATTCCTCTTCACGGAGAAGAGATTTTTAGCTTTCCCGGACTCGATAAACCGCAGGCCGAAGTGGTGCCAGCGGCGGATGATTTTCGCTGGAGAGTTGTGCAATCTCTCAGGGCCGCTTCAGCGGAAAGAAAACTTAATTATCCGCAACTCGGGCAAGATTTTGTTTATCACCTCCACCATATTTTGCGTTGGTCGAACGCCGATAAATGGGGCCTTGTTCGAAGCTGCGATGCAGTATCAAGGTACCAATGGAACTGCCGGTGGGATAAGTTGAACTCTTCTTGGACATGGAATGAGCGAAAAGAAGAGTTCACAGGCGAATTTATTTTGCGGCCAAAGTGGCTTATGCGCGTCGTGTTTAAAAATCTTACAGACCAAAATTTTAAACGCGTCACTCTTGAGATCATTCGAGAAAGTGAATCAAAGCAGTTTGTTGAAATGCGGCAAGAGTTCTTTTTTCGCTAAGCCTCATTAGCTCAGAGTGCCAAACTGCACCTCTTGTCGCGATGTCGTTCTTTTTATAGTCAGTTAGCACAACAGCTCATAAAATAGAGCGATTTCAATACGATCAATTCGTAACCTTGAGAGGAGCGGACTATGTCCAAGCGTTTATTAATTAGTGTTCTTGCTTTCGCCCTAACCATGATTGGTTGCACACGCGAACAAAACTTTGATGAAAAAGTACTCAACCAAGTTGGTACAGCAAAAATCAAAGGCTTTGATCCGATCTTCGCTGCCGATCTCTATGCCTCTCGTGAAATTAGCAAAGTTTACGAAGGTCTCTTGGAGTTTCATTACTTGAAGCGTCCGTATGAACTCACACCAAACCTTGCTGAGAGTTTGCCAGAAGTTTCAAAAGACGGTCTCACTTATACTTTTAAACTTAGAAAAGGTGTTGTTTTCCACGACAGTAAAGCTTTCCCGAATGGCAAAGGCCGCGAGATGAAAGCTGATGACGTGGTGTATTCACTTCGTCGTTTGGCCGATCCTAAACTTCAGTCGACGGGCTGGTGGTTGATGGATGGCAAAATCGCGGGCCTCAATGAATGGCGCGACAAATACGCCTCAGCAGACAAAGTTAATTACGACGATAATATCGAAGGTCTCAAGAAAATTGACGACTACACTGTTCAATTTAAATTGGTGAAGCCTTTCCCTCAATTCCTCTATGCATTGGCGATGCCTTTCACTTTCGTCGTTGCGAAAGAAGCAGTTGAAACGTTTGGCCAAGAATTCCAAAATAATCCAGTGGGAACTGGTCCGTTTGTTCTTCCTTACTTTGATAACTCAAACCGTATCGTTTACACACGTAACCCAACTTTCCGCGACAAGTTCTACCCAACAGAGGGCGAAGAAGGGGATGAGGCGTTGGGTTTGTTAGCCGATGCCGGCAAGAAGCTTCCTTTGGTTGATAAGATCATCGTGAATATCATCATCGAGTCACAACCTCAGTGGTTGAACTTCCAGAAGGGTGCTGCTGATTTGATGAGCATTCCAAAAGACAACTTCGATCAGGCGATCGTGAACGGCAAGCTTGCTCCTGATATGGAAAAGAAAGGCATTCGTCTTTCTATGGTTCCTGCTCTTGACGTAACTTATGTTGCCTTCAACCACGAAGATCCTCTCTTCAAAAATAATTTGAAACTTCGTCAGGCGATGTCATTGGCTTACGATCACGAAGAGTCGAATAAGTTGTTCTACAACAACACAGGTAAAATCGCTCACTCAGTGGTGCCACCAGGCATCGCGGGCCACAAGAAGGATTATAAAAATCCTTACGTCGGTCGCAATATTGAACTCGCTAAAAAACTTCTTGCTGAAGCTGGTTATCCAGAAGGCAAAGGTCTTCCGGAACTTACTTACGAAACACTTGGTTCAACTGTTTCTCGTCAGATGGCAGAAGCCTTCGCTAAGTATATGAGCGCCATTGGTGTCAAAATCAAAATCAGCACCAACACTTGGCCTGAACTCGTGAAGAAGACGAATACTAAAACAGCTCAATTGTTTGGTATGGCGTGGGGTGCGGACTATCCAGATGCAGAAAACTTCCTTGGTTTGATGTACGGTCCAAATGGTGCTCCTGGTTCGAACGCTTCAAACTATAAGAATTCAGCTTTTGATAAAATCTTTGCTCAAGCTGCAATCATGCAAGACAGCCCAGAGCGTACAGCTCTCTATGAGAAGCTTTATGAAATGGTAGGCGATGATGTTCCATGGATTTATGGTCTTCACCGTACAACTGTTTCTGTTTCTCACGGCTGGATGAAAAACTACAAGTATACTGAGTTCGATAACTCACAAGCTCAGTACTTGAATGTTGATTTGGAAGCTAAAAAAGAATTACTGAAGAAGTTCTAAAGAAGGATCAGGATGACGAATTACATCCTCCGTAGGCTCTTATATCTCATCCCCGTAATCTTCGGGGTGAGCTTTATCATCTTTGTTTTGTTCAACGTGGTGGCCGGTGATCCGGCCCCCTTACTTTTGGGCAAACATGCGACAGTTCAACAGATTCATGAACTCCGTGAACAGCTGGGTTTGAATAAACCACTCTGGGCGCAATATATGGATGTGGTGAAAAGCTCATTCACTTTCGACTTCGGTCGTTCGTGGGCCACTCGCCAAGATATTTTTGAAATGATCCGTCAGGGCGCCTGGCCCTCATTGACTCTAACTATTCCTGCTTTTGCTATTTCGACGGTTCTATCGATTTTGCTCGCTCTAGTAGTGGCTTTTTACCGTGGCAAAGGAATCGACTTATTTATTCGTTTCCTCTGTATCGCCGGTATGTCGATTTCTTCAGTGGCTTACATTCTTTTCTTCCAGTACTTTTTTGCTTACAAAATGGGTTGGTTTGAAATTAGTGGCTACGAACCAGAGTTTCCCATTTTCTTTAGTTATGTCGCCCTTCCGGGAATTATCTGGATTGTCTTGAGCTTAGGCCCTGATGTCCGCTTCTTCCGGACAGTCATTTTGGATGAGATCTACCAGGACTATGTTCGTACTGCTCGTGCCAAAGGTCTTGGTGAAGTGACAGTGTTGCTAAAGCACGTTCTTCGCAACGCCATGATTCCGATCATTACTTATGTTGTGATTCAAATTCCGTTTTTGATTTTGGGTGCGCTCCTCTTGGAGAGCTTCTTCTCGATCCCAGGTCTCGGTGGAATTACTCTCAATGCTCTGAACTCATCAGATTTCCCGGTGATTAAAGCGATGGCGGTTCTTTCATCAGTCGCCTACATCCTTTTCTCCCTGTTAACTGATGTGCTCTATACACTCGCTGATCCACGCGTAAAGTTGAAGTAGGAATAACATGCAAGGACAAGACACAAAATCACTGTGGGCCGATGCTTTTAGCCGTTTGGTAAAAGATCGTTGGGCACTTATTTCTCTCGTTATTGTGGTGACCTATGCTTTAGTTGCGATCCTCGCGACTTTTGGTATCGGAGTACCAGACTGGCATTCGAGCCAAGGCGTTGAGTATCTTCCACCAAGTGGCCAATTTTGGTTCGGTACGGATCTCTTTGGTCGTGATGTTTTAGCTAAGGTTATTCACGGAACTAAGATTGCTATGAGTGTGGGTCTCGTTACTTCTCTCATTGCGATTCCGATTGGTGTTTGCCTGGGTGCCATTGCCGGCTATTTCGGCGGAGTGGTTGACGATTTAATCACTTGGTTCATTACAACTTTTTCTTCAATTCCAAATATTATGCTTTTGATCTCGATCACTTTGATCTTGGGTAAAGGCCTCACGTCGGTTTATCTCGCTCTCGGGATGACTGGTTGGGTTGGTCTCGCACGCTTGATTCGTGGTGAGGTCATGAAGCACAAAGAGCGGGAATACGTGCAGGCAGCCGATGCCATTGGTGGTGGTCACTTCCGTAAGCTCTTCATTCATATTCTTCCTAACGTCACTCACTTGGTGATTATCAACACCAGTTTGCAATTCCAGACCGCGATTAAGTCGGAAGTGATTCTTTCGTATTTAGGTTTAGGCGTTCAAGGTGAGCCGAGCTGGGGCACCATGATCGATGATGCTCGTATGGAGCTTGCCCGTGGAGTCTGGTGGCAGCTCGCCGGTGCAACGGCGGCAATGTTTGTTGTTGTTTTGGCCTTTAACATTCTAGGGGACGCTCTTCGCGATGCCCTTGATCCGAAACTCAAAGGGAAGTGACATGGACCGTCCTTTACTATCGATTAAGAACCTCACTGTTGACTTCATCACGCCGGATAATCAGATGCGTGCAGTTGATAATATTAGCTTCGATGTCCCGATGGGTAAAACCGTTGGGATCGTGGGAGAGTCAGGATCCGGAAAGAGTGTGACCTCTTTGGCGGTCATGCGCCTGTTGCCACAACCTCCAGCTCGCATCAGTGGAGAAATCCTATTTGATGGCACTAATCTTCTCAATTTATCAGACGATGCGATGAGAAAGATTCGTGGTGATAAAATCGCCATGATTTTCCAAGAGCCGATGACCAGCTTGAATCCTGTGTTTAGAACAGGTGCTCAAGTTGCGGAAACACTCATGCTTCACCGTGGAATGAATAAAAAGGTGGCATGGGAAAAAGCCATTGATCTCTTTAATGAGGTCGGCATCCCTAATCCTTCGCAAAAAGTTATGGCTTACCCTCATGAAATGAGCGGTGGTCAAAAACAACGTGTCATGATTGCCATGGCGATTGCCTGCGATCCAAAACTTTTGATTTGTGATGAGCCGACGACTGCCTTGGATGTGACTATTCAAAAGCAAGTGCTTGAGCTTCTCAAGAGTCTGCAAGAAAAACACAAAATGAGTATGCTCTTCATTACGCACGATCTTGGTGTTATCGCTGATATCGCTGATGATGTGGTAGTAATGTATCGCTCAAAAATGGTTGAGAAAGATAAGACTCGTGCCATTTTTGAAAGCTCACACCATCCTTACACCAAAGGTCTGATCGCTTGTCGCCCCGATCTAGGTGCCAATCCGAAGCGTCTTTTGACGGTGAGTGATTTTATGGATGAAGAGGGTAACGGTCTTAAGGTCACTCGTGAACGCGTGCAGGTTTTTGAAAAAGATTACGAAGCTAAAAACAACAATCCAATTCTTTTAGAAGTTAAAGATATTCACACTCATTTCCCAATCAAAGGTGGCCTGTTAGGTCGCCAGGTTGGCGAAGTGAAAGCTGTGAACGGAGTTAGTTTCCAATTGAAGCGCGGTAAGACTCTGGGTCTCGTGGGTGAGTCAGGTTGCGGTAAAACGACTTTGGGTCGCACTATCCTTCGTCTAGTGGAACCAACTTCAGGCAGTATCGTTTATGAAGGCAAAGACATCACCAAGGCCACGCACGAAGAGATGCGTCTTTTGCGTCGTAAAATGCAGATTATTTTCCAAGATCCTTACTCATCACTTAATCCACGTATGACAGTGGGTGAGATTCTGACCGAGCCATTGGTCGTTCACGGCCTGGGTGGCGGAAAGTCTGAGCGTCTGTCTGCCGCTAAGGAGCTGATGGAGAAAGTAGGACTTAAGGCCAACCAACTTAATCGTTACCCTCATGAGTTCTCAGGTGGTCAGCGTCAGCGTATCTGTATTGCTCGTGCGCTGATGCTTCGTCCTGAGTTTGTTATTTGTGACGAATCAGTTTCTGCTCTTGATGTATCGATTCAAGCGCAAGTGTTGAATCTTCTTTTGGATCTTCAGCAAGAGTTCAAACTCACTTATATCTTCATTTCGCACGATCTCGGTGTGGTGAATTTCATTTCAGATGAAGTGGGAGTGATGAACGGGGGTCGTTTAGTTGAGATGGGCAATGCCGATCGCATCTATCGCCAACCACGCGAAGAATACACCAAGACACTTTTGGGAGCGATCCCTAAGGGCCTTCCGAAGAATCTCGAGTCTTTTCTCTCTTAATTTTTCTGCTGGCGCAGCTTTCCTAATAGAAAGAGCGCCAGCATCCCAAAACCACAACCATAGTAGGTATTCCAGTTCCAGTTACCTTGGAGCACCATGGTATTAAGTGCTACGCCACCCACACCAAACACATAAGCGAGAACCACAGTGCCGCTATCAAACGGAGAGTGGAAATGGCGCTTGAAAATGACATAGGCCATGAACAAACTTAAGAGTGCCCCAGCGGTCCATGATTGAATCTTAAGACCGAGCATCAAAAGACCGTCGTTTTGTGACGCTACAATCGCCACGCTAAAGAGCAGGAGGGTAATGGCAATATTATCAATGAAAAAGTATTGGCTAATTGTGAGCTTAGAGCGCTTAGGTAAAATGTCGTTATAAAGGGTAGCGCAGAGTGCGTTGATCGTTGAATCAAGGGTGCTCATGGTTGCCGCTAAAACTCCTGCAACCATCAGACCTTTCATGCCTTGTGGAAAATAATTCACAATGAAATGAGCAAAGAGATGATCGGCATTGGGAATTTCAGCAGGGAAGGGATGGGACTGATAGTAACTCCACAGTAGAGCACCTACACCCAAGAACAATAAACCCACGCTGATCGAGATGAATGACGAGAAGAAGATCGCTTGCTGACCGCGCTTAAGAGATGCATTGGCCGTGAGGCGTTGGGCGAAGTCTTGGTCTACTCCGTGGGTCGACATATCAAACAAAACACCACCCAGAAGACCCGCCACAATACTCCATGGCTGTGTGATATCAAAAATTGTTGTTTTGCCAGCTGCATGAGCGAGCGACATCATATCGCTCCACGATTGATTAGCGACCTGGGGAATTAAATAGTGAGCGACAATCCCACCTAAGATGAAAAGTCCCATCTGCAGGATATCAGTTCTCACAACTGCTTTAAGACCGCCTATAAGCGTGTAGAAGAAAGTAATAAACGTAACAGCGGCGAGACCGACATAGACGTTCACGCCCATAAAAGTGGCAACGAGGATTGAACCTGAAAAGAGGCGAACACCGACCGAGAAAACTTTGCTGATGGCATAGAAAATTCCCACGACACGACGGCCAGTGGCTTCTTTAGTTCCTTGGGCCATCACTTCATAAATAGTCAGTCCCTTGCCATAAATCTTTGGCAAAAAGAAAAGCGCCACGATTAAGCGGCCGGCGATAGCCCCAAAATAGATCTGAACAAAACTGAAATTTTGATTAAAAGCGAAGGCTGGGATGCCTAAAAATGTCAGAGCAGAAACCTCGGTAGCAATAATGGAGCAAATTGATTCAGTAAAGCTGAGGCTATTGTTGGCCAAGTACTGTGATTCAGCGGTCACTGTTGTTTTGTAATTTTCTCTCCCCACTCGCCATGCCATATAGAAAATCAGAGAGATATAAGCGGCTATAATAAGCGAATCTAAAGGAGTCATTGAAGCCTTTAAGGGTTTGCGTTTTGGTTATGATAATTCTCAGAGACTCAGTCGTCTATTCACAAAGACACAAGCTGGAGCTGTCTACTCAAGAGTTAAGTTTTCCTCGATATTATTAGCTTTTTTACCGAAAAGCCTTGAGTGAAGGAGGGTCAGACACTGTGTCGACCTCAACAGAAAATCAATCTCGACTTTCAATAAATGAAAGTTCTCTGCATCCGATTGAGGGTGCCGTGTTGTCGCAATGGAAAATTGCGCCCGGAGATATTTTTCTTAAAACACATTCTGGAAAAACTCTGCGCTTAAAACGTGCAGGTGATGTTTTAGAAGAGAATTGGAAAAAGAAGTTTGGTACTTCGGCAAATCTCCTCTGGAAGCCGCTAATAAATCTTGCAGCTGTAGAGAATTTGAAAGAACTTTTCACTCAGTGGGATCTTGCTCAAGACCCAAGTGAGATTGAACACAAGCGTGAACAATTTATTTCCAGTCTTCGTCTAGGCTTGCGTCCGGATGGTGGATTATGCATGCTCGATTGGGCCTATGCCTGTTATTCACTTTTTCCAGTTCAGCAAAATATTATTGAAGAGTTTCAAGCGGGCCATGTGGTTCTCTATCGTCGCGGATTGATGGTTTCATCTTTGGCAGTGCTGGTAAGTATCGCTGCAGGTTATGAAGACACTCAGTTCTTGAAAGATATTTATCTCACTGGTTGGCTCCTAGATATTGGCTTATTGAGTGAGCATTTTAGTTATTGGGTCGCACTCGCATGCCAAGCAGAGAAGTTCTCTCCTGGCGCAGGTGATCTTTTGCTAAAAGAAAAAAATGCAGGAAAAAAGGAAGTTGAACTTTTCTTAGAACATCCTCGTATTGGGTATGATCGTGTAAGGGAGCAATTTGAAGCTCAGTATGATTTTCCTGAGCTGATAACAAGTATCCTTCACCATCATGAAAAAGCCGATGGAACAGGATTTCCTGAGGGCATGACTTTCTCTGTTCTCTCTGATTGGCAAACATTAATGATGTTGGCCGACAATATGGTGGATTACCAAGAAGAAGTCCTGGAAAAGGATTTAAGTCAGAGCTTTGGTCATCTTTGGGCGCGCTACCAAGCTAAACCTGTTGAGAATCTACCCGTGAAAGGTATTCTCGCTAAAATTAAACTTTGGTTCAGGATTCCAAAAGCAGTGGAGGTGGCAGCATGAGCGTCACACGTCCACTCTTGATACTTATACATTCAGGTGAAGCATCTGGGGAACTGATGGAGTTCTTCGAGAAAATAAATGCTAAAACTGTCGGCCTTGCTGAATTTGAAATGAATATGGAGATCACCCATATTTGTGCTTCTGGTGATCAAAATTTCCACGCCATGAATCGCATGTTTAATACTCTTGAAAATGATATAAAGATCATCGCGCTAACAGCAGTTAAAGATCTTCCTTCATTTATTACCAATAATGGCCGTTTTGTGTTGGATCAGAAGTGGCTCACAGACAAGATGGGCCAAGTTACCTTGGAGAAGTTCTTTCAAGGGCAAGCCAGTGTTCAGCTGGCCGAGAATTTCCCTAGTATCAAAGAGGGAATGAGCTGCAAGATTACCAATCATATGCGGATTGGTTCTGAGCTGGATCGCTTAGCACATTTCGTGCACGCACGTGATGGAGCAGTCGTTAACGTCCGCACCTTTATTGATCATGCCATTTATTATCTGGTGTATTTAAAACAGGCCGGCATCGCTGGTATACCATTCGAAGTAGATTGCGGGCATACGGGCCATGAAACGATTGTGCAAAT
>JBIKNE010000124.1:0-6251 GCA_044358855.1 Bacteriovoracaceae bacterium
ATGTCGGCCCCTTATTTCAAACACCTGAAGAAGTCGCTGAACAAGCGGTAGAAAATGATGTTCATGTGGTAGGGGTGAGTTCCTTGGCGGCAGGACATCTAACTCTCGTGCCTGCTTTAATGAAGGCCTTGAAGGCCCGCTCACGTGAAGATATTTTGGTAGTGGTAGGAGGAGTAGTTCCTCCGCAAGATTATCCTGCGCTCGAAAAAATGGGTGTCGCAGGAATTTTTGGTCCTGGTACTGTCATTGCCGATGCCGCTCGTGAATTGTTGAAAAAGATTCAAGGAAGTGTCGGTTGAAAAACTGGAGCGTCGAAGAACTACTGAGTGGTTTTAAAGCGCAAGACAAGAATGCGCTCGCTCGGGCGATCACTTATGCTGAGTCGCTTAAACCTGAGCATCAAAAACTCACGCAAGAACTTTTAGAAGCTCTGCCAGTAAACACCATCAGTAAAAGAGTCGGCATTTCCGGGACGCCTGGTGTTGGTAAATCAACTTTCATCGAAAGTTTTGGACTCACACTCACGGCCAGTGGTCATCGTGTCGCCGTGCTCGCAGTTGATCCTACTTCACAAGTGTCAGGTGGTAGTATTTTAGGTGATAAAACTCGCATGGAACTCTTGGCGCGTGAGCCTCGTGCCTTTATTCGTCCAAGCCCTTCAGGTGGCAGTCTGGGTGGTGTCGCTCGTCGAACGCGGGAAGCGATACTTCTCTGTGAGGCTTTTGGCTTTGATATCGTGTTGGTGGAAACAGTTGGTGTCGGTCAAAGTGAAACTGCGGTGGCGCGCATGGTGGATTGTTTTGTCATGCTTTTACAGCCCGGGGCCGGTGATGATCTGCAGGGAATTAAGCGCGGTATTTTAGAGCTGGTTGATATGGTGGTCGTTACAAAAGCAGATGGTGCAAACAAAGAATTAGCTCAGGCCGCGCGCCATCATTACGAACAGGCGCTTCATATTCTTCGCCATGATACTTGGCAGCCGCCGGTGATACCATGTAGCGCTCTAGAAAAAACGGGTCTCACAGAAGTCTGGCAAACCATTGAGCGCTATTTTACTCAACTAGGATCTGGCCTGGAAGTAAAGCGGGCCCAACAGCGCTTGCATTGGCTAGATGAGTCGTTACGTGAATCATTGATGACGTGGTTTGAGGAAAAGTTAGATCAAAAAAACTGGCAAAAGATACGCCAAGCTGTTGAAAGTGGAAAGAAACCTGTCCAAGAAGCCGTCAATGAACTCTTGAAGAAGCTCAAATAGAAGAGCTAGGCTATCTTAATGAAATATTTTTTCTTAAGTGTGCTTTTCTCTCTTAATGCATGGGCCCTGCCGCCAAAATGTGGTGAGCACAAACTAGAACTTGAGCATCCTGGACTCGTTTGGAAAAAATTTATTGATATCGGCGTGCGTTCGCGCTTTGCTGATTTGGACTCAGTCATTTGTGTTGGTTTTATTTCAGGCTCTCCGGTCGCGGAAAGAGTCACTTATCGCGATGCCGATGAACAGTCTCTTATCTCTCGTACGATTGAAGAATTAGCTGAATTTCAAGTTCTTATTACCTCACGCGATTTACCTGGTGGTATCTCAAGTGTAGTGAGAAGCGGAAATCTCGTCGCCCTTAAAATCGATCCAGTTGTGCTTGATCCAGAAAATGGCATTTCAACTTATCCTGTCGCCGTTCGTTTTCATCGCGCGCTGGCGCGAGGTTCATCAAGTGATATCCGCGAAATCGATATCGTTGGTAAAATTGCTTTTGCCGAAGATCGAGTGTGGGCGCAAAAAGATGAACACTACTTTAATCAACTCAGAATTTACATCTCAACTTTTCCTCCGCGCATGGAGCAAATTGTCTTGAAACAGGATGAAGTCACTCAACTCAGTTTCTTCACTTCTCAGCTTCATCGCGCACGGGATCTTACGGAATAATCCATGCAAAATTGGCTCAACTACCATCATCTGCTTTACTTTAAAGTAATTGCAGAAGAGGGCTCCCTGGCAAAAGCTTCAGAGGTTCTGCGTGTAGGGCAAAGTGCTCTCTCTATGCAACTCAAACTTTTAGAAGATCGTCTTGAGCGACCGCTGTTTGAACGCAAACAGAAAAAACTTGTGCTTACGGAAGCAGGCCAAGTGGCACTGGAATACGCTCGTGAAATTTTCTCACTCGGCACGGAGATGCTCGATACTTTGTCAGATGCTAAAGACAGTGAGCGCACCAGAGTGCAGATTGGTATTGAAGAAGGTGTTCCTCATTTTGCAGCAACAGAACTTTTAAAGCATGCTCTTGAACAGGACGGATCAACTCCTTTTGTCAGTCACGGAGCAGCTGATTTATTAACGGCCGATCTTTTAGAGCACCGTCAGGATCTTATTTTGTTACTTGAGCCCCCTCATACGAAAGACAAATCTATTTTGTTTCAACGTCGTGTGATGCATTTGCCACTGTTTGCTGTGGCCGCACCGAAATACGCTCATCTTAAGAAAGACTTTCCCTCATCACTGGCATCGCAACCTGTGTTGTTGCCATCACCCTTAAGTAGACCCCGCCACGAAGTGGAACGATTCTTTCATGAAAACTCACTTCCAATGAATCTCGTACTCGAAACGGATGAAAATATTCTGTTAAAAAACTTGGCCATTTCGGGCCACGGAGTTACTTTTTTAACTGAAGGCTCTGTGAGCACATGGGTAAAATCTAAAGAACTCATCGTGTTGGGTCGACTGCCAGTCTTTGCCGAGCTTTGGTTAGTAGGTCTTAAGCGTAAAATGACTAATCCTGTGGCAACTAAGTTATTGAAAGAGTTCTCTCTTGAGTAGAGTTGTCGGAAACTCAAAGCACTTGAAAAAATCATGGGTATGACGAAAAGAGAGTGTGAAATATTTCATACTCTTTTTCGTATTCTTGGCCCCTATTCATCTCACTGCCCAAACAGGGTCAGCTGAGTATGTAGATATGCGTGAGCAGATTCGCTTACAAGAATCTCAAAAACAAGTGGATGCCTGCCAAGAAACGATTAGCAACGCAGGTGGGGGAAAAGCATTAGATGTTGTGAAAGGGGTGCTCAGCTCTTGTCGCTTTCGTGCCGTTAATCCTGATTCTGTTCTTTGGAGCAAAGTCTCAAGTGCAGGACGCGCCCGAAGTTTCAATGCTTCTGTAGAAGCACAAAGAAAAAAAATTTTAGAAGAAAGAGAGCGACAAAATCGCGATGATGAAGTCTCTGTGGTCAAACACTTTCATCGATTTGATCAGGTCGTTCCTACTCGAGTGACTTCGGCGGGCTCTGTCTTGGGCGAGCAAGGTGTGACTCTCTCTTCAAATATCACTGAAGTGATGCTCTTTCTTCAGCGCTCCGATGATCTAGCGGGATTTGCTGGCAGGAATTATGATCCCAAGGGGCCAGGAATCCAAGAACTGATGGAATTAGCAAATCTTGCTGAAATCGCCACTGATCCAAACCATAATTGCCGCGAGGCCATGGACTTCCGCCAATTAGCAGAAGGTGACCCTGAGGCGCGCGCTATCCTTTGGTCAATTAAAGGCAGAGAGCCGACTGGTGAAAGTATCACGCCGATGCAGGTGTTTTTTGGATTTAAAAATGAAGAAGATATAAGTAAGTTGGATGCCTTTCGTTGGCAGAAGGATGGCAAGTTCTTCTATATGTTTAGGCATAAGACTGAGGGAGAGGATCGCTGGGCCTTAGGTGAGTATGTGCCTGAGACAGGTACTATGCGCATGAGACAATATCGAATTGTACCTCGGGAACAAACGGTAAAGCTGGCGGATGGGCTAGTACCTTTACCCGAAGTTGGATTCTCAACTCGCTCAGAAGTAGGCTCGCTTAAATCTGAAATTAGTGGAGAGGTAGGTTTATCAATTGATAGCTATCGTGAAGGTTTACCTTGGGGGGGAGAAGTCACTCTTCCAACGGGTTCAGTCACGATTTCACAAATTAAGTCTGTGAAAGTTTCTGAATCGTTCTATACGGAAAACCAAATGCAAATTCAGCATGATGGTGTCCGAGTGAATACTAGTATTGCTCCATTACAAAATAGCACGTGGCAGGCCAGCTTCAATGGTCATAAACGCACAGAAACAGGTGAGTGGTCAATGGGCTCACATGTGCGGGTATACAACATGTTGGCAGGCTACCAAAAAAACAGTGGTGGTGGACGCAATATCTCTATGGCGGTGATGGGAGAGGATTCGTTTATTCAGTATGACACTAACACCGTTGATTCTAGGAAAGTGAGTGTCGGACATATGATCGGCAACAGCGGCAAAGCAGCCATAACATTTGGTACTGATCTAGAAAAGAAGAGCCACGAAATTCAAGTTGTGGTGTTCTTTTAAGAGACTTTCCCTTCACGCATTTTCCACAATAATTGTGAAAGATAAGGTCGGCGCTTTTCACCAGTTGCTACCATCAAGAGTTTAGTAATCTTCAAATTTTCTGCATCGGTAAACAACAGAATCAACAGTTCTTGAATATAGTTGGTGTCTAGAGTGACATAGTTATCTGTGCCCACGCCTAATTTAACACCTTTTTTCTCCCACCATGAAAAGGGATGGTCTTTGTAATCTGGAAAACAGGTGGTGAGCTTGTTATTAGATGAAGGGAGGGCAATCAAAGAGACGCCCTTGTTAATCATGCGATTAAGCACGTCATGCTGATAGTGCTCAACTTCACGAGCAGTATGGAATTTAACTTTCACAAAAAGTTTCTGTTCCTCAGTGGTGAGAGGTTTACCGTCAAACAGCTTGTCGCGAATGTTTTCATGCTCTCGCCACTCCATCTCCATCAATTCTTTATATTCAGCCGAGCCCGGTGGAATTGGTGTTTCGTTCTCATTAGCAGCGACTAAGCGCAGATACATAGAATGGTAATAATAATTCGGATTAATACCTAACGAGAGACCGTGCTCAAGGGTGTCGATGTGCCAAATATTAAGTGAGTTATCCACCGCTTGCACACCACGACGAAGCGTATGCCAAGTTTCTCCATGGTGGGAGCGAATTTTGAATCCCTTGTAATGCAACTTGCGAAAGCCTTGTTGCATTTCAAGGAAGTGGCCTTTGCGATAAAGATCACGCTCGTTGCCGACGGTATCGACTTCACAGAGATGTTTTCCTAGTTCAGGATAGCGATCGATCATCATGAGAATTTCATCACATTGATGAAGGAAGTGATCTTTTTTGGTGGCAAAGCGTTTGTTATCCCAGAAGTCGGCTTCTTTTCTAAAGCACGGACTTAAAATGAAATCAAATTCTGGCACTTCACTCTGATAAGTTTTAAATCCTTCATAAAGCCCCAGAACGACATCTTCTTCTGTCAGATTTTCTAGTCCTGGTATATTTTCATCAGCATCCGATGATACTCGAGAAAGTGTGAATTTGAGACGGATGGTTCCGACATTATATTTTTCATAAAGATCGCGTGCCATATGGTAGGCAGCTTTTTTATGCATCTCGCGAGTTGTGAGAATGAGCTTTGGGAGGAGCAAAATTTTCAAGTAACGATCAAAAAATTCATCGTCTTTAAGACGAATTAAGTTATCTACGTCTTCAACAGTTTTAATATTTGAACTTCCTGGCCCCCAGATATTTTCAATCTTATCGCGATATAGCTGACCATCAGCACCTTCAAGGCGCTCCAGCAAATGCGGGAAAATAAATTCAGCAGTCAGTGACCCAGTTAAGTGGATATGCTCTTCAATATAAGGCTTCGGAAAGCGCTTAAAGAAGGTCGCTAAGGCTTCTGCAACAGGGTGCTGCAGTAGAGTTTTGATGTCCATTTCGTCTTGCTGGAAGCCCGCTAAGAGACGTTTGAATTCAATCAGCGTTTTTTTTATAAGAGGATTGTCTTGCTTGCTCTCATTCAGAGTCGCCAACTCAAGAGTATCTACCAGTGTGATGCCATTAGTCTCAGCAATGATGCGAGTGAGGTGATCGGAGAGTGCATCTTGAAACTTACTCATATTATTTCCTAAAAAGAGAGGCCCTGGGTAGCGGCACGAGGGGTACTGTTTAATAAATCTGTCAGGCGCTCGCGATTTAAAAGATCTTTGCCATTTAAAAACTCAATCAATTCATTCATGGAGTCGACTCCCCAAAAGAGTTCGTCTTTGACGACAAAACTAGGCACACCAAAAACTCCCAAACTTATCGCTCGTGCGATATTTGCTTTGAGGCATTTTTTTGCTTCAGGAGTAAAGCTCTTTTCATACAGCTCTTCGGCAGGTAATTGAGCATTTTTTAAAA
>JBIKNE010000126.1:0-6250 GCA_044358855.1 Bacteriovoracaceae bacterium
AAGTATGCCGACGAGCATTGGAATCAAACGGAGAAATACGCACGAGGCGATGAACGCCGGACTCACTCTTTAAAAGTCCGTAGGCAAAATTTCCAGTTACCTGCAAAGTGGCACTGCGAATACCGGCAGAGTCACCATATTGGTAATCCATCACATCCACTTTAAAGCCCCGTTGTTCGGCCCAGCGCTGAACCATTCTCATGAGCATGCCGGCCCAGTCACAGGACTCAGTTCCACCGGCCCCTGCGTTGATAGTGACGATGGCATTGTTAGCATCCGTTTCACCGGAGAGAAGTGCTTTCTTCTCAGCTTCATTGACGGCTGCTTGGCACTTTGGAAAAGCAGTGATGGCTTCTTGCATAGAAGCTTCGTCACCCATTTCGGCCATCTCAAGCAGAACTTCAAAATCATCTAATGAAGTTTTAAGCCGCTGATAAGTGCGAACAGCATCTTCTAAGACTGATTTTTCTTTTTGGATTTTAGCGGCGTTCGCAGCATCGTTCCAGAAACCATCCAGGGCCTCCAGTTCAACAATTTCTCTTAAACGCTGAGACTTTCTCTCAACGTCAAAGTGACCTCCGGATCGTTACCAGGGTTTCTTTAAATTCAGGAAGATGAGTTTTGAAATCATCAATTTTTAATTGAGCGACTTGGGCCATGAGGGTCTCACTTATAAGACCCTCAACTTAGCAAAAAGAGGACATCAGCGCCAATAACTATCGCAAGGTATCGCAGTCAAACTTTGGCCCTTCGGTCGCTGTCTGCTCAGTAATGATCTTTAGCACTGCAGCAATCGTGTCACGATGAGCTGTTGAAGAACCAATCGTTAAGAGCTTGAGGTACTCTTTGAACTTCGAAGGAACCGCTTTGTACTTGATCAAGTAGTAGTAAATTTTGCGTGAGACAGCGTCACCCAAATTGAATGGCAACTTCGACATAATCGGCGCCTGGTCTTCTACCAAAGCTTGAATCGCCTGCTCAAAGGTCTGGGTGTAGGCAGTACGCATTTCTGATGCGTCTAGCTTGTTGTTCTTATTCACGTCATAGCGAAGCATTGTTCCTTCAATTGTCTGCAACATCACGAGTATCGGCATATAATCGTCGCTACCCATGGGGACATCTGAGCCATCACTGAAAGTTTCGCAGGTACGAGCAACAAACTCGACCGTATCAAGGTACTCGTTTCTCCACTCAATATTACCAACATCCGAACATTTCTTTATACCAAGAGCATCAAACAGGAGTGAAAACTCTGGTTTAAATTTCTCGCACAACAACGAGAAAAAGTTCTCACGGTGGCATTTAATATCGGTGATGCGACCAAGATTATCAGTCGCACAACGCTTACCCATTTCTTCTTCGAACCAAGAAGCATGATCCATGGCGGTGAATACTTGCGCAAAGAAAGCTGCACCTTCGTTTACGTTAATGACATTGTTGCCATTCGACATTGATTGGAACAAGGTTGAAAGGAGAGCAATGTTATTTGACGTACTGTTTTGTTTGCCGTCTTTGATGATGTCTTCATCGATCAGGAATTTACCAAAAACATCCAACAATGTTCTGATATGCGCGAGAGTCATACCATGGCCCAAGACTCCCTCAGTCTCTTGGCCATAACGACGAGCGAGAATGAAGAAGGCGTATTCCAAAAGTCCCATTTCTACCATGGCATCCGCATTACGACGGAAACCGTAGTTATAGTAAGGCATCTGGAAGCTACCCCAGAAGAAACGGTATTCATTTGAGATACGTGCAAACTCACGTACGTATTTTTCGTGCGTCGGGAACTGCAAGAGATAGTTATTATAGTTAATGCTTACTGTGCCTGGCGTATCCAAGTACGGCTTAAAGAATTCGTAGATACGATGATAAGTTGCACCACGACGAACCAAGTCCTTAGCGTGATCAATCAAAACTTTAAAGTCTGAAGGGAGCACCCACTCTTGGCCACTCAAGTTCTCATCTTTTGACCACTTACGATCAGACATCAGAAGCACTTTCGCCTGCAGGACTTCATTGCGGTACTTAGACAAGTCAGGGAAGGTTGTTTCTTCGTCGAGGAAGTAAGGAATCGCCTTGATCAAATCATCAATTGAGAACAAACGCTCTGTTGAATTGGCCGGGTAATAGAGCAAGCGCTCAAGTACGTCCAAATCACTTGAGAGAAGTTCCATCAAGCTCTTTTGCGAGAGATCAATGTACTTAACTCGCGCAATATCAAATGCGGCACTAGCTGTTGGCGCCATTTTGTAAAGCGCATCTTGCAACTCAAGATGAGTCAAAATCTCGTTCTTTCCACCCAAAACAACTTTTTTAACAAAGATAACGGCCTTGATCTTCTCCAAGACAGACTCAGTATCATCGTTGGTTAAACTTTCGAGGATTTCAATAATATTGATCTGGTGAATCTGACCGCCACGATCTGTCGTGAAGATATCAAGAAGCGCGCGCGATAAAGAATCGGCGGCTTTATAAACACGAATTCGCTGAAGATCGTGAAGATTAAACGGCGTCTCTTCCTTGCTCTTAAAGAAAGGATAGACCTTTGGCAATTCACGGTTAAACAAGTACAAGAAATCAAAAATCTTTTTCACGGCACTTGGTGAGAGATACTCTTTGTCTTCACCGAACAACAAGTGACTGATTTCAAAAACACTTTTGATCGCGCGGACGTTGATTGGATCAAAGTCAGGAATGTTACGACTTACGTACTGCTCGAAAGCGGTACGAGAAAGAAAACCAGGTTTACCACTCTCCACTACACGCATGAAGAGATCAATGTTGCGCTGAAGACAGTCGATCTGACCGGTGATGTCGCGCTCCATGATATCTTTAAATTCACTTACCTCAAGCTTACAACCAGCATTGAAACGCGAACTCTCAATAGGTTTTTTAACTACTTTATTCTTAGTAAGATCAGAACAGCCCGCTATCAGCAGCAGTGCCATCATCGTTACTAACCCAAGCTTAGTGAAAGAACCCATAAATTTTCCTTAGAACAAGTAGCGCAGTCCTGCGTAGACTGCGTCGTTGTTAGTGTACGGGCTCCAATAAGAACGGCCATCTCCAGGAGTGCCGATCATATTCACGCCCACATTCACTACCATGTTGCGAACCGGGAAATAACTGGCGCGTACCATGACCAAGCGGTCAGTGGTATGCGTGTCGTATTTAACATCTGTCGAACCTTGGAAGAAACGATTGAAGCGATAACGGACCCAGCCGTGGAGCGCTTGGTTCCAACGAGGATCTTCCGCCAAAATATCTTCTTCTTTATTAAATGGACTCAAACGAGCGACATAATCAAAACCCATACCCATGCGATCATTCTCGCGAGCAATACCGCCGCCCACGTAGTCTTCGCGACGCTTTTCAACTTCGATCTGCGTGTATTGAGTCGTGAGTTCATCACCAACCGGGTATTCATTCGGACGTACCGCAATCGCTGATACGTAAACACTCATATCTCTGTTTTTCCAGCGAAGGTTACCACCGTAAATATCGTGGTAGTAAAACTGCGGCTCAACGCGAGCATTGATAATGTCATCACCTGGGTTATAAGAGATATCAACTGTCGTCGAGAGTTGGTTTTCTGGTTTGCGAAGATAGTAAAAGCCACCATCCCAGTGCTTGTTGGCCCAACCGAAGTTGAAACCGCCTGACGGTTTGAAAACGACATCTGAAATTTCTGGATAAGCCACATCGTAGAAAATCGGAATATCACGATCTTCAATACGCGCCGTCTGTGCTGGTGGCTTTGACCAAGGGTTCTTTGAAGTGATCGTCCCTTCTGTCTTATTGATATCCAGTGATGGGTTCATTTCTGGTACATATAAAGGAGTCGCGAAAATATGAAAACGAATACCGTTTTCGTAGCGACGCTTGAACACGAGTCCGATCAAACCTTCTTGACCAGGCTCAAAGCCCGTAAAGTTCTGACGATTGTTCAATTTACCAAAGCCCCAATGACTATCAACATCCGACCAATCCAAAATCGCACGGCCGAATTGTAATTCAGAGCGACCCCAGCGACGAGTCAGGTAAGCCTCATTGAGTGAATACATAGTAGCGTTTTGGTCGTTCACAAGAACGTTAAGCGTTAATTTGCGCTCGAGTTCGTTGGAACGAAGACGGTGGTAGTCGAAATTCATATCGAAGTTGTAACGGTTACCGTTCACATCTCCGACTTCGCTCGATAATTGATTAGATAAACCACCGACTGAACCGGTGAAATCTTGCTTGGCCCAGACTGAGCTCATCACAAGTAATGAAGTTATCAATAAAGTTCGTTTCTTAAGCACGTGATAAAACCTTGTTTTTTATCAATTCTACCAACCCTCTTCCAATATTCAGACGGGTTGCAAAACTTGCCTGTTGTCTAGGTCATTGTACCAACCCCAACTGAGCCTAAGCCTTGACCGTGTAAAAAGGTAAGGCTTTCGGAGTCAGGCCGTATCGTCTTTTTAAAGATGTAAGAGTTTGTAAGTTGTTGATTTTACGAACAAAAACGTAGCCTGTTCCGGAACATGTCGTTCACTCAACTCCATTACGGGGGAAATATGTCTAAAACACTTCTCTATTCTATTGTCGGCCTGATGATGTCAGGTGCGGCCTTGGCACAAAGTATACGCTTTGAGCCCACTACTCTTTTCGTAAAATTGAAGGCCGGAGCGACTCTTCCGGCCCACGGTTTGATCGAAGAATCGAAGCACCTTTTTGGTGATGTTTATGAAATCACCACTCCAGATGCAGTCCTTCTCGAAAATGACCTGATCTTGGAAGAGGCCATCGCTTGGACTGAGAAGTCATTCATCTCTGCTCCACGTGAACTGGCCCGCCCGGTTAACACTAAGTCGGCCGAAACTGAATTCACTCTCACTAACTTCAACGATCCACAAGCTAGCCGCGTTTGGGCCTTCCGTGATGCCGCTCAAAATGGTGTTTCGGTGACAAGTGCTTACCGCCAACTCCCGGCCAGAGCTGCTTCAGAAATTATCGTTGCCGTTGTCGACACTGGCGTTGACTACAACCACGAAGACCTCTCAGAAGTTATGTGGAAGAACCCAGGTGAAATCGCTGGGAACAATATCGACGACGACAACAACGGTTACGTTGATGATGTTTACGGTATCAATACTTTGAGCCGCACGGGCGGAATTGCTTCCGGCAATCCGATGGACACGCACTCTCACGGCACACACGTGTCGGGGACAATCGCAGCCAAACAAAATAATGGCAAAGGTATCGCCGGTATCGCGACTAACACCAAGATCATGGCGATCCGTACCGTGCCAAACAATGGTGATGAAACTGACCGCGACGTGGTTGAATCATTCTTGTACGCAGCTAAGCATGGCGCTCGTTTGATTAACTGTTCATTTGGTAAGGCCAACAACGAAGGCGGCATGATCGTTTCTGAAACCATCAAGCACATCGGCGAGACTTACGGCACATTGGTGATCGCAGCTGCCGGTAACGACTCTTGGGGTCCATTGCGCTGGTTTGATATCGATCGTGAAGCGCGCTACCCGGCCTCATTTGCCAATGATCATTTGATGGTGATTGCGGCTTCTAATTCAAGCGGCGGTCTCGCTTCTTTCTCTAACGTCGGCAAAGTCGGCGTCGACTTGGCAGCTCCAGGCCAAGATGTTTATTCAACCACTCCGGGCAACCGTTACCAGAGCATGTCAGGCACTTCGATGGCAGCTCCCACTTCAGCGGGTGTTGCTGCTCAAGTTTTGACTTACTTCCCAAAGTTGAACGCAGTTGAGTTGAAAGACGTGTTGATGAAGTCTGTTACTCCCGTTCCAGCTTTCGCCAACCGCATGGTCACCGGCGGTCGCATCGATTTGCTTCAGGCCTTGAAATACGCCGAAGCCAACTACGCTGATCGCGCCTCAGTTCAAGAGTAGTTCCAAGTAAAAGGCCCTCGAAAGAGGGCCTTTTACTTATAAAACACTTTTCGAAACATTTTTAATTAGGAGAAAAGGGTAAAGCAGACTTGTGTACAATAATCCTGAGTTTTCCGTCTTTACCTTTTTGAATACCCAAGTCTTATCAACCATAACTTCTTTACCTGCTTCGTCAGTTACCCAAACATTGCCCATTGTGATTGCGACTGAGCCGTAAATCTGAATCCCTTGGTTACCATCTCCAGCGTTATCATATCTGGCCTTAACCCAGGGATTAAGAGCAAATCCTTTGTCATTTGGATAATCCGGGTCTCCACCAATAAAATAAGCGAGAG
>JBIKNE010000125.1:0-6250 GCA_044358855.1 Bacteriovoracaceae bacterium
AAAAGATGAGCCTTCGAGGAGATTCTTTTGGTTTTCATCATCTCTAAATAGTAATTCGCAGAGATGGTTATTCGAACCCACCAGACGAGTGATTTTAAATTCTGATTCCGACAACTGCAGCATTTGGCGCAACTGAGGAACATCTTTATCCATCACCTGGTCTTGCAGGGTTTTCGTTCCCGTCGTTACGAGCACTTGTTCACGACTTTCCATTGAGAAAAGCGTCGACGGCAAAAGATAGCCAAGTGTTTTACCCGTTCCTGTAGGAGCTTGAATGAGCGCATGAATGCCGTTTTTAAAAGATTGCCCCACTCGCAAGGCCATATCTATTTGCGCCTGACGAGCGCGATAACCAGGAGCTTCTTGCTGGCGATCTTCAGCATTACCTAGAAAGTCCCGAATGACATCGCCTGAGAATTTGCGCGGCATTTTGTTGGCCTTAGGATAGTCACGACTGGCAAGTTCCGGACGCTCACTGGCAAGATAGGTCTCGACACAGGCACCGACATCCATTTCGCAGACTTCACCTAAATCCATCAACTCTTCCCAAGACAAGAGGAAGAAATGCTTAAACCAAAAATCATCAGGAAATGCGCGAAAGACTTCAGTGAGCTTCATGCGCCAAGCACGCTTTTTCCAAGTGAGCGCGGTGGCGGCGACCAGAACTTTTAAAAGATCACGGGAATCAGCTTCCCCACGATGCTCTTCCTTGTCGGCAATACCAAATTTTTGAATAAAGCTTTCTAGATTGAGCTGGCCTGCTCCCGGAAACAAGAGACCTAGATACAAAATCGAATCTTGAAAGGATTCACGATCTGAGCTTTTGTCGACTTTATCAAAGTAACGTTGCAGAAATTTCTCTTCAAATCCTGCGTTATGTGCGATCAAGGCATGCTTTTCTAGCTCTAAAAGATCCGGCTCAACTTGTGCCCAAAGGGGAGCTTTTTTAAGCATCGAAGTGCTAATGCCGGTCAGTTTTTGAATAAAAGGAGAAATGGGGCGCTCAGAACGCACCAGGCTAGTAAATTTGCGTTCAAGTTTTGTTCCATCAAATTGCCAATAACCCAGATCAATAATCTCGTCGTCCGAGGGATTAATGCCCGTAGTTTCAATATCAATGACGGCCCATTTACCTAAACCCATTTTGTGCTCCGTCCCATCGAGGACATTTAGAAAACCGTATGTTAACTTTTCCCTCTAAAAAAGGAAAACCCTATGCCTACGTGGCTGATGCAAACCCAATCTTTTTTGATTGTGGCCTTGATGATTTACGGCATCACTCAACATCGTCATCGACTTAAGCATGTGAAAATCATGTCAACGGCAATGATTTGGGATGTTTTGCTCATTTTGCAAATTGAACTATCACGCAGTGCCATCTTAAAAGCTTCTAAGGCCGTGACCAATCCCTTACTCTTAAACATTCACGTTTCGATCGCCGTCTCGACGGTTGTTCTATACGGGTTTATGGTGTGGACGGGAAGAAAAGTTCTCGCGGGAGATGCGGAAATTCAGAAACGACACAAACTTTTAGGTTGGATTACCATGACGATGCGAGTGCTTACATTCGTCACAAGTTTTCTGGCCGTTGCGGAGAAAGTCTAATGGATAATTTAACTCTTGTTGCTGACTTGATTAAAGCGCAACTCACCGATGCCAAAGTTCAGGTCAGTGATATGACTGGCACACGTGATCATCTCGAGATCACGATCGCGAGCGATGCCTTCAAGGGCAAAATGCTTTTGCAACAGCACCGCATGATTATGGATATTTTAAAAGAGGCGCTCTCAGGCCCTGTGCACGCAGTGAAACTTAATACTATGACACTCGATAAATATTCAGGAGAATAATATGTTTAACGTTCTTCAAACCGCCGCCAATGAAATCGCAACTGCAGATAAAACGAAACCTCTCAAAGAGCAAATCGAAGGCCTATTGAAAGCAGACAAAGTTGTGCTTTTCATGAAAGGCAACTCAGATATGCCTCAGTGTGGTTTTTCGGCTAACACCTCTGGCATCCTAAAGCAGTTGGGAGTTGGCTTTAAGACTTTCAATATTTTGAACGATGCCGATATTCGCCAAGGCTTGAAAGAGTATTCTAACTGGCCAACCTATCCTCAGCTCTATATCGACGGCCAACTTGTGGGTGGTAACGATATCGTGACTGAAATGTTTAAAAACGGTGAGCTTCAAACGCTCTTAAAGTAATGAAAACTCCAGTGGGTCAATTGAATCCGGCCATCCGTGACGTCCATATTTGGGGCGGCGGGGTTTCCGGACTTCTGATGGCCCACCACCTCTCCAAAGAGGGATACAAAATTCATCTTTATGAGAGAGCGGAGCGCCTAGGTGGCAAAATCCATAGCCATCAGTTGGCCAGTGGAGTGATTGAAGAAGGCCCGAATGCTATTTTCGCCACTCCTGAAATTGAGAGTTGGCTCAAAAGTCTGGGTCTTGTAGTCATAGCAGCCACTCCCAAACTAAAACGCCGCATCTGGAATCAAAAACCCTACGCCCCACTCTCGCTTTCGCGTGTTATTAAATTAGTCACTCGACTGTGGATGAAAACTCCCGCGTTCACGGATGAAACGACGGTCGCCGATTTCTTTCGCCCACTTTTGGATAAAGATGTCGAAGAATTACTCTCACCAGCTTTGCAAGGCATCTATGGCAGCGGCGCTCATGAACTGACAGTTACTTCCCTTTGGCCCCACCTCCCAAAAGGTGTCAGCTACTTTGAGGCGTTTAAAAGTATCAAAGGTCCCCGAGCGCGCTCAGTTAGCTTTACAGGCGGCATGCAAGAGTTCATCAACGCTCTCGCGCAAAGCTTTCAAGGTGAAATTCACTTAAATTACCAAGACACTTTCGTTTTAAGACCCAATACTATAATTTGTACCGATGCTCATACTGCCGGCGAACTCTTGCAAACAAGCTGGCCCTCAGGTGCAAGACTTTTAAGTGAAGTGCAGTACCTTCCTTTGCAAAGTGTGGCCGTACTCAATACACCACCCACAGAAACATATCGCACATTTGGTTATCTCTTTCCGCGAACGAGTGGCATTCATTCGCTTGGCGTTCTCTTCAATCAAGAAATTTTCGCTGGCCGAACTGGTATGACATTTATTGTGCCCGGACTTGAGTCTGCTGATTCGCGTGTCTCAACAGATCTACAAAGACTTGGCTGGTCATCAGGAGAGATGAAAATTCACTCTTGGAAGAAAGCTCTTCCACGCTATAACCACGCCCGAACTCAAACCATTAAAAAACTTCATTCTGATAAAACTAGACCCGATGGTCTGGTGCTTTTTGGAAATTATGTTGCCGGAATTTCTTTACGTGACATGATTCAGGTCAGCGCCTCTTTTGCCTCTCTCAAACGACTTCACTAGGAGCACTCTTATGGCCGATAATTTTCCTTACCTCCACGGTTTCTCTGAAAAAGAACAGTCCCGCTTAAGAGCTCAAGCGGCTTTCGCTGAACAAACCGTTTACGGCGGTCTCTCTCTTGGTGAAGGAAAAAATATTTTAGAAGTTGGCTGCGGTGTAGGTGCGCAGAGTGAAATCTTGCTGCGACGTTTTCCCAAAATTCATATCACCGGGATTGATCTCAATCCTAAGCAATTGGCGGCTGCTCAAAAGAATTTGGAGAAGCACACTTGGGCGAAAGATCGCTGGGAACTCAAACAAATGTCGGCCGACGATATGACTTTTGAAAATCAAAGTTTTGATGGGGCCTTCATCTGTTGGCTCCTCGAACATGTACCAAGTCCTGCTAAAGTATTGGCTGAAGTTCGTCGCGTTTTGCGTCCAGGTGGCCGCGTGGTAATCACTGAAGTAATGAATTCATCCTTCTTTCTTGATCCCTACTCACCAAATGTTTGGAAATACTGGATGGCGTTTAACGATTATCAACATGACCAAGCTGGCGACCCATTTGTCGGTGTGAAACTAGGTAATCTGCTGACTGCTGGTGGATTTAGAGATGTCCGCACAGAAGTAAAGACCTGGCATTTTGACAACCGAGTTCCTGGCCAGCGCAAAGAAGCGATTGAATATTGGACTGAGCTTCTTCTCTCCGGAGCAGATGCTCTGGTCGAAGCAAAGTATGTAGATAAAGAGGTTGTAACTGCTGCAGAGAAAGAACTTAAAACAGTCGCACGAGATCCTAACGCCGTCTTTTTCTATTCATTTATTCAAGCGTCAGCACTAGCGAGCTAATACTCACTTTCCTCTTCTTCCACGCGAAGAAGTTCTTCTAGACGTACGTGGGCGCCAAGGCGTCCGCTACCGTCTGAACTAAAATTGACGGTCTCTAAACCTAGCCCTGAGAATTCAGGATAGTTCAAAGAGAGCACATCTTTACCCAAGAACTTATTCAACTTCTGCTTGATCGTTTTGAGAATTTTCCCTTTGAATCGAGGAACATCCTGAATAGTACTTTCAAGGTTAAGTGCTGGAATGCCGTTTCGCAAAATATGATCACTTAAATCGGCATCCACCATTTTGACGAGTAGAACAGGGATATTTCCGGCTTTCTTTTCAATTCTCATTGAACATTTAAGCACTAATGGAAAGCGAATTTTACTTTGACCAACGGCAAGCCTCTGAAGACCTTTGATATCATAAATAACATCTGCGTAGAGAGTTGCTGTTTCGCCTTTTTCATCTAAGCGAATAAACACTTTTCTAGGTCCTAAGGCTGCATCCGCCTCCGCTAACATTTCACTATAAAGTCCTGCATCAAAAGTCGCTCCCAGCAATTTGTTGAGATAGTCTTCTGAAATACTTGCTACCAAATTCACATCACCTGACAAAGAATCTTTAATCGCATCCATCGAATTCTGATGATCTTCTAGAGTAATTAACGATGAAGGAGTCTTGGTCTCTTTTAAATTTACACAATTTTTATTAAATGACTTGAAACGGCTATTTGTACAAAAGTCGGCCGGTAAACTCACTTCTAAGTTCTTATCAAAGCGTCCAGAGGAAATCTTTCCAATAGTAAACTGGCTTGAAACTGAATTAGTACTGAGCCAGTGCTCACGAGGAATGACCACTTCTTCCAAAACTTTTACCATTGGAGCTGCTGCCCCTTCTTGTAATTTTACTCGTAATTGATCAATCAGAAGCGATTTCAATTGGTCTTCACGAGCAGCAATAAAGTTTTTAACTTTTTCAGGCTCGATCACAACTGTTTTGCTGCCAATACGTACTGATATACGGGGAATTTCTAAGTCAGCAAATCCCATTTCAATACTATTGGGACGGGTTTCCAATAAATCAGCAATCTTGCCAAAGTCACTCTGTAAAACTTTAAAGCGTATGTCATCCTTGCCCTCAACCAACTGGACTGATGCGCCCACAGTTAAATGGTTTTGACCTTCAGTGAGGAAGAATGGCTTTTTAATTTTGACCTCAACTAAGGGCATTTGTCCGCCACCGGCAGTTGGAATTTCCAGAATCAAGCTAATTTCGTCCGAGATTACTTTGATCTCACCGGCCGAGAAGTCACCATCAATAATAAGACCTTTGGTCGTTTTGCGGGTCGTTTTGAGATCTGTGGTAATACTGCCAATTTCATAAGAGAAATTTTTAACTACGATACGAGAGCGAGCATTTAAAAGTTTGACCCCAATCATTTGACCTAAATCATTTAACAGTGCACGTGATCCAGGTGCTACAAGTTGCGAGGCGACAGAATCAACAATCACGATTTCTGTTTCTACTTTGTTTTTAAATGGATCCGCATGCCCCTTATTGACTAAGAGGCGACGCACCTTTTGTACCAGCATATCGCTCCAGTTAAAATCTAACTTGGAGTCGATCACAATGTCCGGCGTGCTTTGCATGACCGTGGCCATCGCACTGCTGGCAAAAATGAGAGTCAGTATGAGCGCTAAACGTTTCATTACTGGCAGCCCCCAGCTGATGACGATGGATTACTATTGAGTTCGCGTAAATCAAGTTTAGTAATATCGGCTGACAACATCATATAAGCCGAATCAACCAAACGAAGTGACTTAGGTTCAATGCGCAGACCTTTCTGGCTTAAGTATGAGTCAAGTGGAAAGCGGAATTCCTTATTTACAAAGGCGCCAAGGCCAGTCGCCAATTGCTCAAGCACCGTATCTCTCACAACCCCCGTCGCAAATGGAACAGAGTTAGGATAATTGAAGTCATTTCTTAAAGCAGTCGCTGTAACAAATGGCGAATTCACTTTTAACATAAGTTCTAATTTACCTGCAGCATT
>JBIKNE010000127.1:0-6219 GCA_044358855.1 Bacteriovoracaceae bacterium
CAGCTGATCTCTCAAATTGATAAATATCTTCATGGAGCCGATGTTGTTCATACTCATGATGTGAACCCTAAAATGTATCTGGCACCTCTCTTTCTCATGAACAAAATCAAAGGCAAAAAAAATCCGCGTTTCGTGCATACCGCTCATGGCATGGACCATATTCATAGCCGCCCAGTGACCCAGTGGTATGAGCGGATGACTTCAGTGGTGGTTGATGCGGTCGTTGGAGTGAGTCGGCCGGTGTGTGATGCTTATATTCAAAAACTTAATGTCCCAGAGCGCAAAGTACACTTAATTGAGAATGGCACTCCACTGCCCGAGTCTGATCAATATTCAAAGATTGAATGCCATCGCCAATTAGTTGAGCGCTTTAAACTGGATCCCAACCACTTCATCGCTATAGCTGTTGCCCGAGTAGTTCCGCTAAAAGATCAAAAACTTTTAGTCGATGCCTTTCGTTCTCTCTCTAACGCAACACTCTTGCTGGTGGGTCCTTCCGGCGATGATCAATATTGGCAGGAACTCGAACGCAACAAACCCGCCAATGTTATTATGGCCGGTGGCCAGAGTGATATCGATCGCATCTTGGCCGGTGCTGATATTTTCGTTTCCGCTTCTCATCACGAAGGGATTCCCGTCTCAGTCCTTGAAGCGGGCGCGATGCAGCTTCCGTGCTTATTATCCAGTATTCCCGGCCACGAGACACTTCAAACAAAATCCACCAAAAGTATTGCTCGCTTTTTCCCGGTCACTGATAAAGAAAAATTCATTCAATCTTTTACTGAACTTCAAACTCATACCAGTCTTCGAGACGAAATTGCGCTAAACTTAAAAGAACTTGTCCGAAAGCATTACTCGGCCCGAATCATGTGTGACAAATATTTGAGTCTCTATACTAGGTAGCTATGTTTAAAAAACTCTCCCAAGGTCATTGGCCCATTTTCCTATTAAGTAGTTTGAGTTCAGTGGGAAATCTTTTTCTCCCTATCTTTCTCGTTCGCTTACTGACACCTGAAGAAATCGGTATCTACAAAATATTTTTCATCCACTTAGCAGTTATTCCTTTTTTGATGATGGCAGGTGCTCCTGTACACTCAGTTTTTTATTGGACAGGCCATGCTCCTGAAAAGCGTCGTGACTATTTGAATGCCACATGGACACTTTCAATAGTTCTCTCCGCCTTAGTGATGGTGTTGGGATTTCCAATCGGAAATCTTATCGCCGGCCACTTGGGCCTTGTTCCAGAGCATGTTTATATTCTGATTTTTTGCGGCTTTCTCTACATGCCAAGTCTTCACTACCCAGAAGCCACCATTGCACTGGGGCGCCATGCGCGAGGATCAATATTTGAAACCATCTTTGAACTTACAAAAGTAGTCGGCTTCATTTTTGTGGCATGGAAGTTCCGTCGTATTGATTATGTTTTCTACTTCTTTGTAGTTCAGATAATCATCAAGCTAGCCTTTAACTTTTATTTAAACGCCAAAGAAAATCAGATCGTTTTCTCTCTTAAAAAAGAGCCTCTCGTCGAAGTCATGCGCTATTCTTTTCCAATCGCTCTATCGGCTTGCTTAAGTATTTTCGTCGACAAGTTTGATATGTTGTTGCTATCCGCTCAACTTGATCCCGCCTCTTTTGCTTTCTACTCGATGGGCTGCCTAGCGATACCGCCGCTCTATTTACTGGAGACGTCAGTCCAAAAAGTTCTCATCCCCAAACTTTCAGAAGGTTTTCAAAAAAAACAATGGCGTGAATCGGCGGCTCACTATCGTAAGGCCATAAGTGATATTGGCTTTCTCATTATTCCCGCCATGTTTGGCTTAGTAGTTTTTGCTAAGCCCATAGTCGTCATGCTTTTTACGGAAGCCTATCTTGAATCAGTGATTTATCTGCAAATTTTTTCTTTGAGCTACATTTTACTTTTATTCCCCCATGATTCTGTTGCAAGAGCGACAGGGCAAACCAAATGGATTATGAAGATGTATCTCTTTATGACTCCCCTGGCACTCCTTGGAACTTATCTAGCAGCAAAAACTTGGGGAGCGGTTGGAGTTCTCTCTGTCTCGATTGCTCTCAAGCTTATTCCTAAGTTTTTAGGAATTGTCTTCTCAAAGAAAATGATGAATTGGAATTACCAAGAACTCATTCCGCTAAAACACCTGATGCTATTTATCGGAGCAGCTGGCGTCCTCTCAATTGGCTCTTTGTTGCTTAAGTCATATTTTCATTCAGAGCTCGTTTGGTTTTTTGTCTGCGGTGGTGCTTTTGGCGTAATTTATTTAGCCGCTCTTCATTTTGTTTTAAAACGGGCCTACTATGCGAGCCACTAAGATTATTAGCCTCTTTACTCCAGGCCCCTTTGGCGGCGCTGAACGAGTTATTGTAGCAGGACTCACGGCACTTAATGTTAAAGATCCTCATCATGAACTCTGGCTGATTCAAGAAACACGCGCTCCCCATTTGGTGGATGAACTTCGTAAGTATTTGCCTGCAAATTTAAAAATAAAAATATTTCAGGCCAACTCAGTGGTTGATATCAAACTAATTAATCACCTCAAAATGGCGATAAGGGATGTGGCCCTAGTGCACGCTCATGGGTTTAAGGCCGCCACCTATGCTTTTCTAGCGAAGACCCATCAGAAACTGATCGTTACACATCATGGAACTACTGCTCATACGATGAAAGTACGGTTGTATGAGCGTCTTGAGCGTGTGGTGATGAAGCGCTCTGATGCTGTCGTCGCTGTGTCACATGTGATGAAAAGACAGCTCGTTGAGCACCAAATCGACAAAAATCTTATTCACGTGATTGAAAATCCACTTTCGCTCAACCCTCTCGCTTTAAATGCCCAAACCGAAATCACTCAATTTATATTTGTAGGCAGACTCTCTCCTGAAAAAGGTGCCGCTGAACTTATCCTGGCACTCAAAGATCTGAGTGAGCGGGATTGGAAATTAACCATTGTGGGAGATGGCATAGAGCGCGAGCGAGTTAATGCTTTAATCACTCCAGAAATAGGCTCGAAAATTCACATGGTAGGATTTCAAAAAGATGTCGCAAGCTATCTCTCACAATCTCATGCCCTGGTGATGCCATCTCACAGAGAAGGTCTCCCAATGGCATTAATTGAAGCTATTTGTATGGGATTGCCTGTTATTGGAAGCCGAGTGGGCGCACTCCCCGATTTAGTAACAACCAATGGAATCTTAGTCACTCCGCAAAATTCAACTGAATTAACACAGGCCTTACGCCTCTTCATGAGCAAGCGAGAGAACTATCTCACTCAGGCGATGGAACAAAAAAATGGATTCATTAAACGCTTCTCAGTGAGTAGTTGGGTTGAACAAACTGTGGCCCTCTATCAAAGAGTGTTAAGCCAATTATAGAAACTTCTACCGATCTGGCCTTCATCTAAAATCACGGCAATTTTTTGACGTGCATTCTTTAATCGAATCGCGCTACTTTCATTCCATTTAACAGTTGAAAGAGTATTGATCCACTCGTCCGTCGTTTCTGCCGCAATATAATCATTATCTGTAAGATAAGCTCCTTGCACTCCCATACGCGTGCTGATCAACGCCCGATTCATGGCAAAAGCCTCTACCACTTTGATCCGTGTTCCAGAGCCATAGGTCAGAGGAGTGATAGTGAAATGACATTTTTCATATGCATCACGTATTTCTTTTACAAACCCCAACAGCTCTACGCCTGGCATCTTTGCATAACTTAAAAGCCAAGAGCGATCTCCAGACCCCACGATTTGTAACTTGGCCTCAGGGCGGCGAGCATGAACTTGCGGCCACACATCCCGTAAAATCCACTCAAGGCCATCTCGATTAGGTGCCCAGTCGAGTCTGCCAATAAAAAGAAAATTCATGCCATCTAGCTGAGGGTCTGGCAAAGGACGAGAAAAATTCAGCCCCAAGGGAATCACTTTAAGTGGAGTCTGAGGAGCAATAAGCTTAAAGGTTTCACTATCTTCACTGGAAATGGCCGCTATCGCTGTTACATTTTCTGCAATCGTTTGCTCAATTCTTGCGACACAATTTTTTTGCCAATGGAGTATCCAGCCATAAATTATATTTTTGGTTTCTTGAGCAGCTCTCTTCCATAGATCCGTCTCAATATTGTGGGCGCGCAAAATGACTTGTGACCCAGGCTTGACCCAGCGATTTCCCTCAAGAAAAAGTGCACCTAAATGTAGGCCATCGAGTACCACTTGGTGATAACCATTTTTGGTTATTAATTGCCGTGTCTCATTTCGAAGCTGCTCGTCTGCAAAAGATGAAAGTGTCAGTGGAAAAAATGGCTGTTTAATAAATTTCGAAAAATAGTACCCCACTTTCGCCCATTTCTTTTGCGGAAGCGCTCTTGGCATTACGAAAATCTCATTCACCTTCCAATGATCTCTCATCTCTGCCAGATTAATTTTCTCAAAGGCCTGCGGCAAACACAGCACATCGACTTTTAATCCAGCGGCAATCGTAGAGCGTATAAGAGAGTCGGTGGCGACCCGCGCCCCATCGTTAATCGGAAATGTCCATTTAGGTATAATCCAAAGTATACGCTTATCCACGATCGGTTTCCCAGGTAGCCTCGAGTTGAGTGGTAATGGTTTTATATAGAGCAACAAGTGAGGCAGCATTTAAAACAATGAAATAAAGTGGGATACTTAAGATTTTAATTTTCACCCCTTTCTTTTCCAGAATAAAAGCCACTGCCGCGCAGGCATAAAATACTAGCTGTAAGAGGGCCAACGCTATCGCAATAGGATTAGGAGTTAGAATAATCGCACCAAGAGTAGCGAGTAAAATACAAATACCAAAGACGGGTACCAGCCAGCGCAAAATTTTATGACTTATTAATTGAAAGCTTGCCACGGGATAGCGTAAGGGATTGAGAATTTTTTTGGCATAAAGCATACCGCTCATACCACCACGAACGACGCGCACTCGCATTTTCCATTCGTTTTGAGATTTAGGAGTGGGAAGCTCATAACAAATCGCTTCCGGCTCATAGACGACTCTTTTGCCTTTAATGACAAACATCAGGGGCTCGGTGAAATCTTCAATAATATTGGCCGGCAAAGGGGAATACAAAATACGTCTGAATGAAGTGGCACATCCCACAGATCCAGTCAGGGTGCCAAGTTTTGTCTGAGCATTTTTAATTAAAGACTCATACTTCCAAAAGAGCTTTTGCCCTAAACCCATAGGACTATTTTGATCATTGCGATAAATCAAGTGACCAGTCACCATGCCAACTTCAGGGTCTGCAAAATTGCGAACCATCTTTTTTATGATATCGGGCCGATATTCAGTCGTTGCGTCTGAGAAAAGTACGATTTCGCTATCAATCTCCTTGATGGCAACGTTGCGAGCCTCGGTTTTACCCACTCGACCTTCCACGCGGATAAGTTCAACTCCCGCATGGGCGTAAGACTTAACTATCTCATCTGTACGATCAGTTGAACCGTCACTGACGATAACAATACGAAGTTTTTCTTTGGGATAAAGAAGTTGCAAAGAGTTATCAATCTTTTTAGCAATCCCCTGCTCTTCATTATAAGCGGCAATCATCAAAGCAACACTCGGTTGAATTTCTCGTTGATAAACTTTTCGTCGAATGATTTGAGCTAAGACAATAACAAGAGCGAAGTAGCCGAAATAGACATAAATGACGAGAGCAATCATAGAAAGGGCAAAGAGAGTCATATCAATTCCGCACGAGATTTTTCTTCATTGAGAATATGATAATGAGTGATTGCTAAAGACAAAAGAATATAAGGATAGAGTAAATAAGTATGAGATAGAAATGAGATCGCTATTCCATAGCCGGCTATCGCCAAAAAGTATTCTGGCTGACTCAACCTTATCTTCCAAGCAGCTAAGGCACCATAGGCCCACAAACTTAAAAATAACAGTAATCCCAGGGGGCCACCTTCACCCAGCGCTAATATCCAAGAAGAGTGAGCCGTCATATGCTCCCCTTCAGAACCAAGGTTACCATCAGGAACATACGAAGGAAGATTAAGAGGAAAGCCTCCATAGCCGACACCAAAAATGGGGTTTCTGATAGCCATGTTAACGCCCGCACGCCAATACAGCATGCGGTTGTTCGTTGAGCCTTCAATATCTCCTGCGTCACGAGATAAAAGCGAGAAGGCCCCAATTGTTCCGATTAATCCAGCTGCGACAATAATAGTAAGCATCTTTTTG
>JBIKNE010000128.1:0-6208 GCA_044358855.1 Bacteriovoracaceae bacterium
AGAACGAAACTCACCAGCATCAATGGAAATTTCGCAGTGAGCTTAACAAATAAAACCGTGGTACTAAAAACGGTTGAAGCTACCGATGAGGCCACAAACATTTCAGCATGCTCTTCATGACGATGGAGGGCTTCTTTGCCCACAACTTTCTCCACCACTTCTTCCTCATCTTCTCCCAAGCTCATTGCCACATAACCAGAAACTGTCGCCACTAATTGCATACCAACTATAATCGTCCATACTTGTGGGGGAAATTTTTCGCTCTTAATTAAAAAAGCTAAGATGATGGCAAGAATCGGCAAGATCAGCGCAAGCGCCAGTGGAAGATGAACGAACTGTGGGTGCAGCGGCAATTCAGTCATATGAGCTCCTATGACTTGATTATGCCTGGCAGCTCAATCCTTGAGCAAGCCTCAAACCGTACAAGCGAGAGAGCGAAATTTCTGTGAGACTACTTGATGGGCCATGACCGCCAAATCCTGACTCTCCATTGGCTCAATAATTCTTTCATGCACATAAATTGAGAGCTGGGCCTCTTTGATGCGAGTAAGAGTGACGAGATGTGAAAAGAAAGTCATATCGCCATACCAACAAAGCACATCCCGATTAAGTGCTGTAACAGCTCCTCCATCAATCGTTTGGTAATTTACAGTCA
This sequence comes from Bacteriovoracaceae bacterium, assembly GCA_044358855.1. GTDB lineage: Bacteria > Bdellovibrionota > Bacteriovoracia > Bacteriovoracales > Bacteriovoracaceae > UBA6144. The sequence continues at coordinate 656 of JBIKNE010000128.1, forward strand.
CTGGCTGAACAGCAACATGCGCTCTGATAGCGGCATTAAAGAGTGGACGTCTAAAACGGATGACTTCATCACCAGCGGTACTGGTGGCCTCAGGGAACACCACAACGTCTAGTCCGCTGCGCAAAGCCTCTTCGATCTCAATCACTTCATTTCCCAACTTTGCCTTACTTCTACGTTCCACAAATAAACATCCTGCCAATTGAACAATCCATCCCAAAACTGGCGTTTGCTTGATCTCAACAGAAGTCACAAAACAACAAGGCCTACTACTGGCTATCAACAAGACATCAACGTAGCTCATATGGTTAGCGACGATCAGTTGTCCGCCGCGTTTTTGCCACAAATCCTCACGCCCCTCTATCTTTGATCGAAGCCCCAGCACACGCATCGCTAGAGACGCATAAAGCGCTACTAGACGCACTAATAGTGGACGCGCACGTTTAGCGTCCAGCTGTAACCACGGTAACAGTGGTATGGCCGTGAGAAAAAAACACGACAGGCACAATCCAAAAAGAAAAAGCTTGGTAAGAACTCGCATACCACTATTGAAAATCTGATCGCTGCTCATGTCCATGGATTGCCAAAAAACTGACGCATTCTTAACCCAAACTTGAAGATCATGAAGCTCCTTTTCAGAGGAGAAACAGCAGTTATGTAAGCAAATGTTAGCGATTAAGAAACGATGTAAGACAATACTAACTTGGCAGAGTGAACTGCTACCTATGTAATCGATAGACACACAAGACAGACCTCTCTTCTAAGGAGTTTGAAGTATGGCCCGTCTCAATAAGCATTTGTCGAAGACACAGTTAGCTGCCCTCAAGGAGACCCTTCATACGGAAGCCGAAAGAATCCGAATGAATTTCACCAAGAAGAAAGCTGAATACGAGAGCGCCTCTCTAACAGGCGCGAAAGATGAAGTAGATGCAGCGAACGACAACATTTTGTTGGCCGCTGATATGCGCTTCTCCAATCGCGAAGCTCTCTATTATAAAAAAGTACTTAAATCCCTCGCAAAAACCGACACAGAGCAATATGGTATGTGCGATGACTGCGGTTGTGAGATCAGCTTCCAACGCTTAATGGCGCGACCGACTTCTGAGGTTTGCATCATCTGTAAAGAAGAGTCTGAAAAAGAAGAAAAACAGAATTATCATGAGCGTCGTTCTAAGTCGCTTGGACGCGAGATGAATGTTGCATCCAGTTTGTGATTGCCTACATCATTCCTGAGAATCCTGACGATCGACTACTAACCAAGGCCTCCCAGATTTTAAACTCTGGGGGGCTTTTGTGTTTGCCCCTCGACACGAACTGGATCGTGATTGCTGATCCTTTCGTCAAAGAAGGCGTTGATAGGCTCTATCGCTTTCGACATGTCGACAATACCAAGCACTTCACTATCTTCTGCGCCCACTTTGCCCAAGCAGCAGAGATTGCCCATATCAATGATCAGGCCTTTCGTTTGCTCAGACGCGTTGTCCCGGGTCCCTACACTTTTATTTTTAAAGCTCAGAAAAAGATTATTCGCCATTTAAAAGCGTCCAAGATGGATCATGAAGTTGGACTTCGCTTTCCTTCTTCAAGTCTCTTGCAGACTCTTTTAGAGCGTCACGGCGGAGTTGCTATCGGAACTCATGTCACAGCAGATATGTTTCCAGACCATGATCCAGAGACTCCTATCTGGTCTGGACTTATCGACGATCATTTCGCGGGTCAATTTGAAATGATTCTTGATGCCGGTGAAACCAACTTCGTTGGACCCACGACAATTATTTCTTTGAGTGAAGATGTGCCGGAGTTGGTGCGCGAGGGAACAGGTTCACTCGCGCCGTTTGGACTGTGATTTAAATCGAAAACTTATTTGCACATTTCTTATTCAAGAAGTCGATTAACGACTTATCTTCCGCGTACCGGAAGTCGGAATCTGGTGTCCATAATTCCTTAGCAGGAACCTGGCAAGTCTTCCCATTTTGGGTAATAACCGCATTTCCAGGAATTAATCGAGGGTCTTCGCCACGCTTGTCTACTCGAATACTAATTCCAGTTCCGCTATACTTTATCGGCGCAAATTTGCGATTGAATCGATTAGGATTTAGATCCACAGGCCCTTCAGATAAAACGCCAGACTTCACTAATTTTGTTTTTTTATCATAAACAACTTTCTCACCCGTCGTAAGCGTCACATGCAACTCATCTCCTACCGCTTCTACAGCTGGACGTGATCTTCTGGGCACCAAGAGAACAATCGTCTCCATCAATTGTGAGAGATAACCAGAGCCAGCATCATCAGTCACCCAGAGATAAGTTTCCCGTTGACTGTGATCAGTAGAAACAAAGTTCCAATTTCGTTCAACCTTTTGAGTTGGATCAATTGCAGCACCGGCCATAGCAGTTGGACCAGTCATACGAAATTCAAATCCATTTGGTCTGAGTTCTTCGCTGTTTTTATCTTTCGTAAAGGTATTCTGATAAGAAGGATCAGCTCCAGGACGAGACGTAATATATTCAAAATCTAGGGGCCTTGGTTCCGTGCGAGCGAAAGGCAAAACGATACCGGGGAAATCTTTATCCGTTGATCTGACAACCGACACTTCCGCTGGATCACAATCTGTCGGAACTGTTCCTGTTGTCTGACCAACTCCTTCAACTGTAGCTGTATCGGTTACTGCACCAACTAAATCACTACGCTCCTGATCATCGCGTACTTCTTTGCCCTGAACGACAATGCTGGCACGAATCTCTGGTAATCCATTACGAACACGTAGCACGGCTGCTTCGAGACGACGGCACATCCCGGTATTTTTTTGCTTCGATGTCGCACAAATGTTGTCAGCAAAATCTAAGAGGCTCAACAATTCAGCCTCTAAACCTTTGCCTAAATTTTCGCGAATGACATCTTCAACGGAACGACCCGCTTTATTGAAACGTTTTTCACATTCACTGAAAGCACTATTGCGCTGCACTTGAGTACTGACTGGAGCACAAAGCCCTTCACCAAACAAGGCCGGCTGACAGTGCAGCTCATTACTTTTGCAACTACCTGCTTGATACTTTGGATTCATTCGTGCGGGACTCGAGCAACTCGATCCCACTCGCTGACTTGGCCATCCTGCATAGATACAGTCCATTCCTTCGGCGGCAAACGCTTCAGAAATAAAACTCAATGATGTTGTTTGCTTCAACGACCACTCAGCTAATTTTTCAGGATGCTGGGCCAACATCGCTTTATACTCATTGAGAAGAAAGACTTTGTATTTCATGTTGGCGACTTTCCACGCACTTCGACCTCGCTGCGCAAATGCCTCACCAGAAATAACAAGTAATGCAAAAAGAATGATGAATCGCATAGTTCCCTCCAGCGATAAGTATCGGAGTTTCCAGGGAGATACTGTAATGACTGACCCCTTCCCTCGGGCACTGTAAAGTTTTTAGCTTCTGACTCCTGGCTAAGAGTTTAGTTATACTAGGAGCATGTTTATTTTAATCCTGAGCTTCTTACTAAATGCCTCGGCCGGCGAACTTCGTCCCTTCGTGAGTGATGGCTGTACGATGGCACCTGATGGGACACCCGCTCGCCCAGGATTGTGGCGCTCTTGCTGTGAAGAACATGATTTGCGGTTTTGGGGAGGAGGGACAAAAGCCCAACGCCTACAAGCAGATCAAGCTTTGAGAGAATGTGTTGAGAAAAAAGCAGGTAAAAAAATCGCGGCCCTATTCTATCGTGGCGTTCAACTAGGTAGCAGCTCACCTTGGAAACTACCTGCTAAGAAATGGGGCAACGCTTGGTATGAGCGGGCAGGTTACCGCAACTTAAGTGCACAAGAATTATCAGAACTTTTGATTGAACTCGATAAGCTCAATATTCCCACTGAGCAACGCAATCGTTATCGAGTGGAGCTAGAACAGCGTCTTAATCCTTAAGTCGCTTTGAAAAAAAGCTCGTCATCTTACCCACATGTAATGTCGCCGCTTTGATTAGGCCTGGAGCGTGAGACGCATTCATTACAAACACTAACGGATCTTTGATGGCCTGACGTAATTCCTGCTGATAGCGCGTCGGAACAGTCGTGTCACTGTTAGCAATAAAAAGATACATTGAACGAGGCGCCACATTTGCAGCAACGAAGAGTGGATCGCGTGTGACAAATGAACTGAGTCTTTCACGGTAGTCTTGAACGTCTGCAAGCCCAAGGGCACTCAATCGAGCATTTCTCTGGCGCACAACGATCTCTTGATCACTACCTGCTAAAACGCCAGGAACGTTACCTGCACCTGCCACAATCACAGAGGCCGTGATGCGCGGCTCAGATCCCGCCACATAGCTTGAAAGCATGCCACCTAAACTCATTCCTAAAATGCCAAACTTGCCGTTAAAACTCGTATCATTATCCATCGCGCTGATTAACTGACGGACACCACCAAGGGCCCGTTCGTAAGATTCATCATGCACCCGCAGATCATTGATCTCTCGCTCTTGCGAATTTTCTTTTACCACTTGAATCACATACGCCGCCATTCCATTCGCACAGAATTTGCTAGCGACGCGACGATCAAGCACTGTCTCCCCGACAATCGGTGGCAAAACAAAAATGACGGGTACACCTTTTTTAGCTGGCAAATACTCTTTGGTTCGAATCTCCCAAGTTGATTGATCAATCGGATCTATCGCCTGAAAACTTCGCTCGTTGCCAGTGCATTGAGCAAATGCAGAAATGGAGAGAGAAAATAGAGAAGCGAGCAAAATATTTTTTTTCATAAGCACTCTTCTAGCAACTGAGTCTTGGCAATTATAGCAACAACAGCTAGACGGCCTTAAGTTTGAAAATTTACCTGACACTTAAGTCTTATCGAGCTAATTAATTCTTCTATGGAACGACCTACTCCTTCAGCCGAAGTATTACAGCAGTATCAAGGACTTAAGCTCTCTGATGCCGGTAGCGATTTCTTTATCGCCGATTCTTCACGCGTGGTGCTTAAGCTCTTAGCATCCGACATCCCTGTCGAATCAATTTTAGCGACTGAAGAATGGTACGTCGAAAATCAGCACCAGATCTTCTTGAAACAGACACCCATCGCCTACCAGGTTCCTATCGAGGTCATGCAATCGATCGTGGGCTATAGTCTCCACCACGGTGTTATGGCGCGTGCTCGTCGCCCGCAAGATGCCAGCTTGGCGGACCTTTTAAGCGGCCCTATCTTGGTTATGGACGGCATTGCTAAAACCGATAACGTGGGCGCCATTATTCGTAATGCCGCCGCCTTTGGAATAACCAATATCCTAGTTGATCATCGCACCTGCCACCCCTTCCAGCGTCGCGCGGTTCGCACCTCCATGGGCAATGTCTATGGCATGAAGATTCATCAAACCAGAAATCTGGCAACTGATCTGCAATGGCTAAAATCACAAGGTGTACAGATAATCGGATTCGAAAATCGCCCCACGGCGGTCAATTTAGGTGAACTGCAATTCACTTCAAAAACAGCATTAATTATTGGCTCAGAGGCCACTGGGATGTCTCCTGAAGTGATGAATACAGTCGATCAATTAGTTCG
>JBIKNE010000129.1:0-6196 GCA_044358855.1 Bacteriovoracaceae bacterium
CAAACCGGTCTCTCAAAAGAGCTCCAAGAAAAGTGGCATGCTATGCAAAAGCAACACGGTACGATTCAATACAATTACCTTGATCACACTCGCAAGGAAACACACTATGAAGCGGGGGTGGCACTCGGGCGTGATTTTATTATCATCGAAGGTGATGGCTATATGGTGAGGTCAGACGCGAGCTTAGGTCTCGGTCTATCTAACAAGCGCAATTTCTCGAATGTCAGTACGGCGATGGATATTCGAATTCAATCTTTTGATGGGTCTGATAAAGACAATCGTTATCCAGGGCTTGAAGCTAGGGTCTATGCTGGAGTGAAGGCCCATCGAGATCATCAAGTTGATCGTATGTTTGGTGCTGAAATCACTGGACGTGTACAAGTTTCAAAAAATGGTTTTCTTTTTATGCGAATGGGTGTGGCCCACGAAGATGATCGATACTCACGGATTTACGGCCAAGAAGAGTATCAGCGTCATGGGCGTTTTGATTTCCAACACCATTTGGGCGCAGGGTTTGAGTTTCGTTTCTAAAGCATTCCTCGTCTCACCTTTCCCCAGTTTTTGATCCATGGAAAGCGCAAGCTAGCGTCGACTCGAACCAGATTAATAATCGGTCGAACAATTAAATTCAAAATGAAACTCAAAAAAAAGACTGTTAGGACTGGCCATTTTTCATTTTTTTTCAAAAAACGATTCTCAACGATTGCAGTCCAACTCACCAGTATCGCCGATAAGACTAGTCCTAATGAGGTGATAAGTAAGACAGGTTCAAGTTCAATCAAGTTGTAATACAAGGCATGGGCGAGAGTAGCGATCGCCAGAAATTCAAAAATAGGACCTAGCGCTTCGGTCAACAACATATACGGAAGTGTCAGTGTTCCCACTAACCCGCGGCCTGTTAAGAAGAGTGTGCGGTATTTCCAGAGGCATTGCCAAAGTCCTGCCTGCCAGCGACGACGTTGACGAAGCAAGCTACCTAGACTGTGGGGGACTTGTGTTTGGGCGACCAAAATCGGCAATATTTCTATCGGATGAGATTGCTGTGAATAATATTTTACAAGATCAAGAGAGGTCTCAAGGTCTTCTGTAACTGAGTCTCCTTGAAAACCGCCGCGCTCTTTGAGTGAGTGAGTTCTAAATAAAGCACAGGCACCGGCCATATAGATGTTTGCCTTAAGTAGTCCCCAACCTAATCGTTCGCCACTAAAAGCGCGCAGATATTCTAGTGATTGCAAAGAAGGTAAAAAGCCTTTTGGCATGGCCGTTTTGGTGTTTTTACTCATCACTCGCACCACTCCGCCAATCGCTTGAAGTTCAGGTCTAACTGCAAACATAGACAAGAGTGAAAGCAAACCTTCGTTTTGCGGTAAAGTATCAGCATCAAGAGTCGCCACAATCTCAGTCGTCACATGAGCGAGACCTAAATTGAGAGCATTGGTTTTACCAGGTTGTGAACTTCTTAAAATTTTGAGCTTGGGAAAAAGCACCGAACGAAAAACATGGGGCTCGCCGTTGACTCTGAGTTGAAACATCTCGCTTAATAAATGGAAAGTTTTATCGGTTGAGGCATTTTCAATAACTAACACTTCAAAAGCATCAAGCGGGATTTGCAGCGCTCGGTTGATCGCTTCCACGACGACCTCAGCTTCATTGCGAGCGGGAATGATTAAAGTAAGAGAAGGAATAACTTGTGGCTTAGCTTTGTTTTGTCTTTGAAAACGCAAGTAGGAGAGCGCTTGCAGTAAGATTTGCATGAGAGTCAGAACTAGGAAATAGCCACCCAGTAAACCAAGTGTGAGTAGAATTAGGCCAGCGTCTATATTCATGGTCGGCCCCAATCATAAGTCAGTAAAACCTGCGCTGACTCAAAACGGGTATTGATGGCAGGATAATAATTACGCTCAAGTAGTATGCCTGCTTTCAGGAATGGGTTCAGGTAATAGTCACCACTGATGCCATAAGTTGTCGCTTTAAGTGGTGTCGTTTGATTGAGTGCTATCAAGGCCTGGTACTCTTCACCTTGCGCAACAAAAGCGGCAACTTTCCAAAGTCCCTCACGATAAGTTCCAACTTTGATTTGCGCGGCCCAGACATCTCGGGTATCGGCAGGTCTGGAAAAACTGGCACGACCTAAACTAATAAAGGGAACGACAAATAAACCACCTTGCCATTCTTTTTCAATTCCAGTGGTGAGCATATGCAGGTCGTTGGTAGAGTAGCCTTGGGCTTTAAGATTGAGCCAACCGGACAAACCTCTGGTGAGTGCCTGTCCATAAGTAATTTGTGAGTCACGAATCGCCAAGATTCTATTTGCTCCGCCATCAGCATGAGTCAGTTCCCAATAACCTTTCGCCGTTTGCTGGCGCCATCCAATCCGGATAACTTTTTCTTCAAATTTAAAACGTTCAAAATGTGAGGCATCAGCAATCAAGGTATTTTTTTGATTCACACGCCACTCAGTCAAAAGATCTTGGCGCCAAGACTTAACCTCGGGACCTTTGAGCCACCAGTATTGGTGACGAAGTGCTGCTTGATGAGACCAGCTCTTGCCCGAGTAGACAAAGAATAGTGTGAGAACAAGTAGACCGCGCAAAACAGTCGGGTGTTTTTTAGACAAATGACATCATCCTTGATGAGTCTATGCTAGAATTTTATTCATGAATTTGTCGATGGGTGAGCGATGAAAAACGTCACAGCACGTGAAGGCTCACAAGTTTTTCAGAAGTTTTTTACTGATCTGGTTAAATTCCAGGCACCACTTGTCGTCTGGCAACTATCAGCTAACGGACAGCGCATTATTCACAGCTCTCAGATCAAAGAAATTGTCGTAGATGAAGGCTTCTTCCAAGTTTCCTCAATTCAAGAGATTGATTACCAGTTTGCTTCGGGCAATCTCCTTTATTGCTACTCAGAGAAGAGTGGGGCGATTTTTAAGTCTCGTGCGCTGGCACTCAGTGGAGATTTAGCCCAACTCAAATTACCTGATGAGCTGCTGTTTTTAGATGAAAGTGACATTATTAGAATTAAGGGAGCAGTGGGAATTGATTTATCTGATGCTCCTTGGAAAGTAAAACGCCTTGGCCGCTCTGAGCGTGACGAAGCCATTTTTAATGAACAATTAGATAGCATCAGTTTAAGTGAAGAAGAAAAACTTTTTGCTGATAAACGCGAAGCTCCTCGTGCTAAGCCAAAAGTGGACAAAATTGTCACCTGCCAGTTAGCACAACAACCTCAGACTTCGCAGAACTTTAAGCTCTTTGATCTCTCACGAGGGGGGCTAGGTTTATTGATACTGATCGAGGACACTTTCAAAAAAGGTCAGCATGTCGAAGTGACGGCGATGGAAGGACAGGACTTAGATGAACCCTTCATAGGTGAAGTCATGTCGGTACGTTCTCTCGCACCCGAAGATGTTGGATGGAAAGTGGGAATTAAGTTTGTGTACGAAGTCCCTCGCGGCGAAGAAAGCTAGTCATTAAAATCGTAATGATACCGATAACTATTATCATAATCAGTCGGTCTATCTTCAATTAGATCAAAATGTTTCTTCATCATGCGCGCAGCTTTTTTCATGTGAGATTCTGCCTTACTAGCATCAACAAACTCATGATCATTTCCGTTTTTACAGCGATTACTGAGTCGATGAGTTTCTTTAAGCATTTCGATGGATTCATTCCGCATCAGAATAACTTTTCTATCAAAAGCGTCCATTCGCGACATAATGTCGGTTACGTGAAAAGGCATTCCTCGGAAGAGTTCATCGACCATTCCACAGCCCTCTGCTAGTAAATGTTCATCAAAGAACTCTTCACCTGACAGAGAGATAACTCTTAAGTGGTCAGCTCGTTTGAGCATTTCTGCTTTTTTGGCCTTACCTGCTGAGGCATGAGAAATCGAAATCGAAAGCAACATCAAAAAAAGAGCAAATCCTATACGTGTCATGTCAAACCTCCACCTCAACTGACTAAACCCTAAACACTCCCAGCACTGATAAGCTGTGAACAATTGGTTAAAGTCATGGGTTACAGGTTATTAGTATCCAAATCCTGTGCCAGAATTGAGATGGTCTTGTAAAAGTCCCATCTGTTCCTTGAGATCGAGTACCTGTTGCTCCCAATAGGCCCTTGTTGGGAAGGTGTGAAACATATGTTGAAAGACGGGATCGGCCCAGCGCTTAGCGATCCAGCCGTTAAAGTGAACGAGACGAAGAGTTCTTAAGGCTTCAACCAAAAGGGGTGTGAGAGAAATCGGTTCACGGCTCATTTCGTGATAACCCGCAATGAACTCAGCTCGCATAGAAAGTGACCACTCGTCTCGACCTGAGAAAAGTAACCAAAGATCTTGTTGGCGTGGACCCATGACACAGTCATCTAGGTCTGTGATCCAAGGCCCATCAATCGTCCAGAGAATATTGCCACGGTGAAAATCACCATGAACACGCTGAATGGGTAGTGAGTTGAGCAGGGGATTGATGAGACCCTCTAATTGTTGAACCATAAATGCATAGCTGGCCTTCAAATCATCTGGCACAAATTCTAACGATTGGACTGCAGGCAAATTACCACTGAGCCATAGCTCTGCTTTAAGCGTGGGGCGGGCCTTAAATGAGGTGAGGGTGCCTATGTTGTGGAGGCGACCAATCAGTCTTCCAATTTGTTTTGATTCCTCAATGTTGAGTTCATCTTTGAGTCTTCCACGTACCTTAGGAAAAACAGTGTAGAGAAGACCGGAAGCTTCATGCTTAAAAAGTGTTTTTCCATCTCGCTCTAATGGATAGACAACCGGCATTTCATACTGTGAAAGTTCGTTTAAAAATCGGTGCTCTTCGAGAAGAGTTTCTTCGCTCCATCTTCCAGGTCGATAGAATTTGACGACCACTGCATCGGGTGAAAAGGGTCCTTCCGGTATAGCAATAGGTGCCACTTCAACGTCATAAACACGATTCTCGAGACTATTAAGTGCCATCACTCTTCCAAGTGGGCGAAGGCCATGATCGCGCATTGCCTGATCAATCACGTCAGGCGTAAGTGAGTAAAAGAACTGAGTTGGGCCGCCCCAAGGGGTTTGCGTGTCGTTCATTGGTCTTCCTTAGGCCTTCTGCCAGAGATATTGGGCGCCCCTAATCCTAGGAAAACACCTAAATCCTTTAAGTTGTAGCAGTTTGCTTGTTCGCTAAGTCATCAAAGACTTATAATGGTAGATGAATAATCACGAGGTTGCCATTATGAAGTCCATTATTTTTGCGAGCTTAGTTCTATTACTACTCACTCCTCAGGGGCGAGCACAAGAAGACAGAGTGCTCAATCGCAACCAAGCATTTGAAACTGTGGTGAATGCCGGGGGAAGTTTGTTGGTTGGTATGAAGGCCCGAGAAATGGCGATTGAAGAGTTCTCTGAATTTCTCACTACCACCAGCGAAAATTTGTACCAACAAGGATTTATAAGTTTAGCGCAACTTAACACGAAATTGGCCCAAGTTGAGACATGTGTTGAAGCCGAAAAAAACGTTCGTAATCCTCCGCCTATGAATGAGACGGAGTATCAGGGATACGAAGATCACATGCGTACTTGGCATTATCACCAATATCTGCGCCAGCAGCGCGATACAAAATGTAATGCTGCTATCGACTACAACTCTCTCAAAAGTGCACTGCCAGCTTGTATCACAGCGAACAAACCTCTTGCTGGAGGTGAATGTTGCAGCGGACTTATCCCCGGAGTCTCACCTTCGTTGGAAAAAACAACGCCAGGGAAAAAAGTGAATGAAGTTTGTAATTCACACCAAGAGTGCTCTTCTCAGAATTGCCTTAAAGACGAAGGAGCTGCTAGCGGCATGTGCTCGCCTTTAATGACATGTTTTACCAACAATGCAGTGGGTTCGGAATGCTCACCAGAAAACCCTAACTGCCAAACGGGAGTTTGCCGCATGCAAGAGTTAGGAACTCCTGGTGTAGAGTGTAAGGTCTATGCAGCCGTCTGTTCATCAGATGTAGAATGTTGCTCAGGCAAATGTGCCAGCGGCAAGTGCTCTGAGAAATTTATCTGTGAGAACTGTATCCCTGAGGGTGTTAAGCCAACAGGTAAGCAACAGTGCTGTCGTGGACTAATCCAAGATCTCGACGGACAGTGTTCTCGTGAAATGCCTCCTTTCATTTTGCCTTCTTCAACCTCAGTTAAAAGAAGTTTCTGGCGCAAT
>JBIKNE010000130.1:0-6195 GCA_044358855.1 Bacteriovoracaceae bacterium
GCACCACTGGAAGCAGCGGTGGCCGAGGTGTTGTGATTTTTTTCCGTTGATGTCGGCATGACTTGCACGTCACGGTACTCAATTCCTAAGGCATGAGCGACAATCTGTGCGATTTTAGTATTTACCCCTTGCCCCATCTCGGTGGCACCCGTTGAAACCTGCACGGTCGCATCAAGGTGGAGATTTACCAATGCATTGGCCTGATTGAGGAATCTGGCGGTGAAAGCGATACCAAATTTAGTCGCGGCCAGGGAGAGCCCTTTGAGTGTGCCGGTTTTTTTCTGATTATGTTCAATAATCGCTTGGCGGCGTTTTTGATAATCAGAGCTCTTGATGAGTTCATCATAAATCGCTGGCAGCATATTATTTTCTAAATCTTGCCCGTAAGGTGTTTTAACATTTTTTCCACGGTAGAGATTTGTCTCACGAACAAGCGCTGGATCAAGCTTTAAAAAATTAGCGATATCATCAATGATACTTTCAATCGTCATGGTGCCTTGCGGGCCACCGAAACCACGAAAGGCGGTATGAGAGGTAAAGTTGGTGCGATAGCAGACAGCATCGATCCAACAATTTTCTAAATAATAGGCACTATCAATATGAAACATCGCTCGCTCTAAGATCGAGCTTGAAAGATCTGAGTACGCTCCGCCGTCAGATTGCAACGTCGCTTTCAAAGCAAGAATGCGGCCAGTGTTATCAAAACCCACTTCCCATTCGTTTTCAAAGGGGTGACGCTTTCCGGTGAGCTGCATGTCCTGATCTTTCGTCAAAATCAAGCGCGCTGGCTTTTTTAATTTATGCGCAACAAGTGCGGCATATCCTGCAATGGGTGCGCCTTGTGACTCTTTACCACCAAAGCCTCCGCCCATGCGCTTCACCACACAGACGATATGATGAAGTGGAATGCCTAAGGTTTCTGCCACCACACGCTGAGTTTCACTGGGATGCTGGCTTGAAGCATGGACTTCAATCTGTCCTTGTTCCAATGGATAAGCGATGACCGCTTGGCTCTCCATATAGAAATGCTCTTGGCCTCCAACAATAAAAGTTCCGCTTAAGCGATGAGGTGCACTCTTTAAGGCCAGATCAGCATTGCCTTGAGCAAAAGGTTTTGAGGCGCGATAGATGATACTTTGAGCTTTTTTGGCATCAGTAATACTAAAAATGCCTGGCGTCTCTTTGACTTCAACTGTCACAAGTTTTTTAATTTCTTCCAAGCTATAACGATTTTTAGAAACGACTAAGGCGACAGCTTCATCACGGTAGCCAATTTTCTTTTCAACTAAAATAGGCTGATCATGGACGATGGTGCCCCATTTTTTTCCATGAAGATCTTGGGCGGTATAGACCGCTAGGCAATCTGGATGTGCTAAAGCCTTTTCTGTGTGAATCGCGATGACTTCACCAGAGGCGACCGGTGTGCCGACAATTCCGACATGCACTTCCCCACGCTGCTCAGGGCGATCATCAATAAAGATACTCTCGCCAGTCACATGCGTAACACCTGAGTCGTGCTGGACATTTTTGCCAATCATACGCGTACCTCATGAGCAAATTTCAAGAGGAGATTTTTAGCAAGCAGGCGGCGGTATTTATCTGAGCCGCGCACATCACTCACCGGTGTGATCTGTTGATTAATCTCAGTCGCTATCGTTGTCATGAGATGGGTATCGAGAACTTGGCCCACACTCTTTTGCTCGATTTGCGGAAAACGCAGCACACTCGCGCCCACGCCTCCCATCGCCAGTTTAAATGAACTTAGTTTTTTTCCATCTAAGCTGTATCTAACCGCAAGTGTCACAGCAGAAATATCCAAGTCTTTACGACGAGAAACTTTGTAGAGTTTAAATTGATCCGTCGTCTTGGGCAGGAAGATATGCGTAACGAGCTCGCCTGCCCTTAAATCCATTTGTTTATAGCCCGGCAAGAAAAAATCATTCACGTCGACAAAACGAGGCCCGGTGGGTCCCATTAAATGCACGATAGCATGAGCGACTTTTAAAAAAGGAATGGTGTCAGCAATCGGTGAGGCGTTCATCATGTTACCGACGAGAGTTGCTGAGTTTTTAATTTGCGGAGAGGCAAAAACGCGCATCAGTCGCGAGAACTCAGGGAAATCTTTTTCACAGGTATCAGCGACTTGATGCAAAGTCGCACGCGCTCCGATGAGCCAACCATCATTGAGTTCTTTAATCTCATGAAGCTCATCAATCGCGACGAGACTCATCATCTGTTTAGGCTCCCAGCGGCCTTTGTTATGGAGCACACCGAGATCAGTGGCCCCTGAAACAATCTTGGCGCTTGCTGAAGCTTTCACCGCTTCACTAAGGCTTATGGGCAAAAGGGCCTTTTTATGTTGATGCTCGACACTTACTGATTGATGAAGAGGACGCAACGTCTCAGCGATGACTTTGTCGTTATAAAGTTGATTCAATTGGGGAGTATTCACTAAATCTAGTTTCATGCCAGCTTCTAGGATTGAATCATAACCGGTGCAGCGACAGAGATTGCCAGTGAGAGCATTGCGCACGCGTTTTTCATCGAGAACTTTCTTTTCACGTTTCGCCTCATCGGCCATTGAGGCCATGGCACAAATAAAGCCTGGCGTGCAGTAGCCGCATTGAGCGCCATGACACTCGACCATGCTTTTTTGCACCGGATGCAGCTTCTCTGAATTACCTAAACCTTCTACGGTGATGATATGCGTGCGATCGAGCTGCCACATAAAAGCGATACAAGAATTGATCGACTTGTATTCACCCATTTCTTCTTTCGCCATGCGAGCGACAACGACGGTACAAGCGCCGCAATCCCCTTCCGCACAAACAACCTTTGTCCCAGTCAGGCCTTGCTCATAGCGCAGGTAATCTGAAAGAGTCAGGAAAGCTTTTTCCCCGGAGACTTCATGGCGCTCCCCGTTAATAAACAACAAGATAGAATTTCTCATGGCGCTATTATGCCTTCCTCATTGGTGAGTTTGGAAGCTTTTGAAGCGTTTTGCTCGGTTCAGAGTTTGAAATTATGTCCGAAAAGTACCCTATGCGACTTCTTATCCTGCTGTTTTTTGTCTTCGCTGCCCATGGGGCACCTAACAAGCTCGTTCAAGGGCGAGACTCACAGGGCAAAGTCCGTGCATGTCACCCCATGGCCCCGGATGAATTTATCTGTACTCAAGAGTTCACCGAAGGTGATCAATTCGCCATTGATTGTATTGCCAAAGGTGGCGAGGCTATTGCCTGTGGCTGTCACGATTATCTTTGTATTTTAGTGACGGAGTAAACTTTGGCCCCGAAGGGCCATGTTATTTAGGTTTGCTTCGGCCAAAACCAAAACCAAATCATACGTTTCAAAGGTCCCATCGGATCTGAATTCATAAACTCATCCAGATGATGAGCATCTTCCGCTGCCCGTTTCAAATCAATGTTCGAGCGATCCCACCAGTCAGATGCGTGGTCTTCGGTAGAAGCGGCATAGTGACTAAGTTCATGTAAAACAGTGCGCGCTTGCTCATCCACTGATTGCTGAAAGAAAGGCGGACACAAATAGATTTTTGGACGAGGTTTTCCAAAGAGGAAAAGCACATAGGCAATGACTCCCCCACCTTGGCAATGACGGTCACGATCAGTCGTGCATTGGAAATTAATCCCAGCACGACTACTTGTCTGCATTTTGCTCCACACACCATTTACTTGCGCCCAATAGTTTTGATACTGGGTGTGCTTGGGATTACCATTGATCCATTGACGATTTTCAACATCAACATAATCCCGTTTCACACCTTGTAAATTGTACTGAGGCCAGATGCGCAGGAGTTCAGTCACCCTAAGCTCAACTGATTTCTCAGCACGATGAATCACTGCCGTCTGCTGGGCCGAGCATTGAGAAATGCCACCCACTCTATCGAACTCTAATTCAGTCGTTTCAAAGCGCGTGGCATTGGCGGAAAAACTAAACGTCAAAAGTAGTAGAGTGAATAGTTTCATGACTAATCCTCAAGCGGGTTACGAAGCGCACCGGTAGCTGGATTGCGATAGAGCTTAAACCAGCGAATATCGCGCTCTTCAAATTGCGGACGAAGAGCATCAAGAGCGGCCAGGCGAACATCCACCGAAGCATCGTTTTCAGCTAGATCTATAAAGAAATTGTCTTTGGCATTTGAGGCGCCCCAAACAACGCGAAGAAGTTGTAGACCAGCGACACGCACAGACGTCACTTCACGGACATTTTGGGTGAGACGAATAAGTTCACGCTGAAGCTCCATATTGCGTTGCCAGAAAAGCGCTTTGATAGCCGCCACACGAACAACTTCATCACTTCTGGAGTCAGTCATAATATTGGTAAGCAAACGAGCAACTTGCTGATCACCGCTAGTTGAGGCGAGAGCGAAAATAGCGGCTTCACTTAAGGCAGTCTCTTCTTCATTTTGTAAAACGCGAGTGACAAAGTTTCGTACATCACGATTTTGGTTTGTCGCCAAGAATAGTGACTTCACAATGGCCACTTTTAATTGCAGATCACGCTCAACTCCATAAGCGCGCAAAAGCTCACGTGAAGTATTAGAATTGATCGCCTGAAAGCATAATGATTCAACGGCAGCAACCTTGAGAGCAACTGGAGTGGCAGTTGTCTGCAAAAGATTAATTAATTGGCGTTGAACCAACGTTTCACCTGAGTACTGCAGCAACGTTTTAGCAGCGGCGATTTGTTCTGGGAGAGCCGTGCGCGTATTGAAAGTTGCTAAGAGAAAGCGCGCATTCGGAGTGTTGGCATTTACCGAGAGTGATAAAAAAATCACAGTTATCAAGAGCATCAGTTTCATTTTGACCTCGCAGGAGAAGATTTAATTCATAGATTGTGCCTAGAGTTGAAACTGCCTGGAAAGGACCTAGGCAAACATTGAGATAAATTTGGCCAGAGATAACTCTCCAAGTCATTGAAATTGTTTGCACAAAACCCTAGCGTTGGTTAAAGATCTCAAGCACTTACACTACTTTGTCGATAGGCCTCTATGAAAATGCTGTTCAATGTGGCCGCACTCTTCTTCTCGATCAACTCTTGGGCGTTCGTTCCGGCGACAATTATTCACCCTATTACTGGTGCTGCCATCAACACCACTCAGCTTGATACTCTGGAAGAACCCCCGTTACCTTAAGCGGCCGGGTTGAAGTTTTATATTGCTTGTCATGAGGCACTTGAGGCCAAGTTGTTGGCAGAAAATCAAACTCAAGATCTTTGTCAGAATCCAATACCGCTGCCAGAAATTAATTCGATACAACAAATCACCTCTGAACTCGCTCTTGAAACTTTTCAGCGTTTCAAGGCGCGAGAGAATCATCCTGAGTATCAAGCTTTTCTTGGTGTGTGCCAAAACAATCAAGCGCTCTTTCATCGAGATATCGCTCGTCTCACCACTGAGTCTTATGACATCTCATTTTTAAATCGCGAGGCACCTAATCTTGAAAACGATCGTAACGGTGCCATGCCAGAAGGTTACAGAGTAGAAAAATACTACGGCAACAATCCGGAAGCGTGCTATCAAACCGGACTCAAGGCCGCTCTCTTTGTTCCGGATGAAGGTGACCATGTCGTCTTTGCCATCACGGGGACTGAAGGAAGTGACAATTATCGTTCTGGAAAAAAACGGGAAAGCTATCTTTCGGTCAAGCCAAGCACCTTTGGTTTTATAGGGCACACCAAGCCCGTAGGAAGTGAAATCTCCGCCAAAGAAAAAGACAAAGAAGACTGGACTCCCACGGTAGGCGCTCGCCAATTTAGCTCTGAATGCGGTCAACGAATGATGGCGGACGCAGTCGAGTATGCCACCAAACACAATAAGCGCATTGTCTTCACTGGCCATAGTCTGGGGGGAGCGATCTCTCAGGCGATGGGTTACGAAGTCCAAAGACGTCTCCTGGCGCAAAATCCAACGGCTCGACCAGTGGAAGTGGTGAGCTTTATGAGTGCAGGAGGTCGTGGTCTGGTGCGAAGATCTGAGCGTCAAGTTGAACAACGACTCAATAGCGTCATGTACGCCAGTCGTGGAGACATTGTCAGCGTCACCGGAAAACATGTGGCCGAGATTCGAGAAATGGTTCGTACTGATGAATATGAGCAGGAATTTAGTAGTCTCAAAAAGCCGGTACTTGAAACCCATACCCTGGATATGAAAGGCTTTCGGGATTTAGGAGAGGC
>JBIKNE010000131.1:0-6189 GCA_044358855.1 Bacteriovoracaceae bacterium
GCCTTGTCTTATGAGCACAAGCCGTACCAAAACTTGATTCTCAGGGGAATCTTCCACTAGCAGGACATGGATTCCTGAAAGCTGTTGAATATCTTTTTCCTTATTTTTTAGCGAATCATCTTTGATTTTTTCTTTAGTTGTGACTTCCTTAGAAACCTCCGCGACGAACGTCACTCCAAAAGTACAGCCGTTTTGGGTAGCCTCACTCGCTTCGATAAAAATATTCCCACCGAGAGCGTTAGTTAGGCGTTGCGATAAGACCAGGCCTAAACCCGTACCGCCGTATTTTCTAGTTGTGCTGTTGTCGGCCTGCATGAAAGGCTGAAAGAGATTTTCTTTTTGATCGCTGGTTAAACCGACACCGGTGTCTTTCACTAAAATTCTAAATAGAGTCTTATTTCCAATGTTTTCATTGGCGCTGACTTTAATTGTGACTCCGCCACTTGCGGTGAATTTCACGGCATTACCGACTACATTGATTAAAATCTGTCTAATGCGGGTGGGATCTGAAATGACTCTGTCGGGTGTTGCTTTATCAAAATGGGCGCGAAGAAATATATTTTTAGAGCGAGCGTATTCGCGAAAAATATCAATAACATCATTAATCAGATCAAAAAGTGAAAATTCTAAATTTTCTATATCGAGTTTACCTGATTCAACTTTTGTGAGATCAAGAATATCATCAATAATTTTTGTTAAAGCTTTACCATTTCGAGAGATTATTTCAAGGAATTGGTCTCGATCTTCATAGGACAAACCTCTATCTTTAAGCAGATCAGTGAATCCAAGGATGGCACTTAGTGGCGTTCGTATTTCATGAGACATATTTGCCAGAAACGATGACTTGGTTTGGTTCGCTTTTACAGCATCGTTTTTTGCAAGGTGAAGTTGCATGCGTCCGACGACACGGTCAGTAACGTCAATGCCATGATTATAAACCCCACAAGGATTACCATCCGGATCATTAACTCGGACGTAGGTAAAATCGAAGTATCTATCTTCGAGGGGACCATCTTTTTTTAGTAAGATCTTGGCCAACATTTCATGACCAACAATACTTTCGCCAGTTTCAAATACTTTTTTAAGCATATCATTAAATGCTTGGCCTTTTAATTCGGGTATAGCATCAAGTAATGACTTACCCACAAGTTGACGATCTTCGAAAATCGACTGGTAAGTAGGATTTACTTTTTCAAATATTAATTCTGGGCCGTGCCACATGGCCATTGCGGCCGGTGAGTCTTGAAAAACTGTTTCAAGTTTATGTTTTTCTAATTGAAGCTGAAATTCAACAACCTTTCGTGCTGTAATGTCGATTGAAGTCCCGTAAAAGAAAACCGGAGTCCCATCATTGGAATACTCTACAATTCCTTGAGCCTCAATCCAGATTGTTCGGCCATCTGGCCGTACCACGCGATACTCGGCAAAAAATGGAGTTCGATCGTGCATGGATTTTTCAATGAGCAGATTAATCTTTTCCCGATCGTCTGCGTGTATTCTGGCAGTTGCTTCTTGCAGCGAACAATTAGATTTTATTCCCCAGTCATTTAGCATCTGATCACTGAATTCTATCGAATCTTTTTGGATATCCCAATTATAAAACCCAACTTTGGCGACTCGCACAGCGATCGAAAGTAGTTTTTGATTTTTTATGAGGCGAGCGTCACCTTCTTGCAATTTTATTTCCGCGCTAACCTGGCCGGTTACATTGGTTATGATTGCCACAATTCCTGTTATTTTTCCTGAGGCATTACGTAAGGGATGATAAACCAAATTAAGGTGAAACTTTCTAAGTGTTCCATCCGGTTGACGAAGATCAATCGGCATTTCATTGCCGATGAATGGTTCTCCCGTTTGATAAACATCGTCCAGCAATTTTACAAAACCTTGCTCGACGACTTCAGGAACGGCCGTGCGAACCGTTTTTCCTATAAGGTCTTGTCGTCCTCCGAAAAACTGAGATAGGTAGGCCGTATTCGCCATTGTAAATATATGATCAGGTCCTTCAAACACGGCCATCGCGCCTGGACTTTGGGCAAATACGGCCTCTAAAAGATGAGCTTCGCTATGTTCCAAATTGTTGAGCTCAATCTCGGCGTATCTTGCAGCGGCTTTTCGAATCCCCTGATCTATGAATTCGTGTATGAGCTTGCGGACCTCTGGATTCAAAGGAGTTTCTGCCTCTAGAAATTCTATTAAAGTAGTTCGAAGTATTTGATACTCATGAATGACTTGATCGAGCGTGTAAGCACTCAAGTCTGATTGCTCTTCGGCATGATCATGAGCGACTTTGGAATTTGCTTCGTAGTCGATTTTGAAGTCTGGGCCTATGGTTAAGGCCAGTTGATCTATGAATTTTGGAATCTCATTAAGCAAGGCCGGATGACTTTGAAATTTAGCCGCAAGCACCTTCTCACGGCATTGCGATTCCCATCCTTGAAGGATATTTTCTTTGATGCGAAAAAGCAGAGCGGCCGCATCAGACAGTCCTAAGCTTTTAGATATCGGGCCAGGGGTAAGAATCTCGTCTGGCAGCTTTGACATTTAACCTCAATTTAAGAATAGCAGTCTCATGATTTTCTTCTAAAATCGATAGTTTGCGTACGGTGTGTGAATTTGTATGTCCCAAAGTAGCTAGGCTAGCATCTCAGGATGCATATTGCTGATAAATTTAAAAATATCTTTAGCTCTTGATGATTTCACCACTCCAAAGCTCATTTAAGAAGACATTCCAAGGATAGATTTCGATCCCTTGAATCGTTTCCTTTTGCGTTGTTTGGCAAATCACGATCGATCTTTTGCATTTATAGTCTGTTTTGAATTTCTGCAGTCCCTTGAGATGTTCTGGGCGAATTTTTGTTCCGGATTTTACTTCAATTATTACTTCGCCACCACCAAGAATGAAATCGACTTCTTCGTGCTTGTGACTGCGCCAAAATTCGAGTGTCCAGTCGGCTCGGTTAAGCAATTGGTAAGCTTTAAGTTCGAGAAAAATAAAGTGTTCAAATAATAATCCAAATTCTTCGGTTTTTTCTTTGAGTGCTTTTCTTTTAACGAAGGCATTCATGACTCCGGTATCAAATAAGTAGAACTTACTTGTTGAGACTTCTTTGCGACTCCCTTTCTTTCGATAAGGTTGAAGGTTATACCCAATCATTGTTTCTTCTAAGAGGCGGTAGTAGTCCTTAATGGTGCGAGCTGGAATAAATGAATCACTGGCCAAGGATTCGTAATTTAGAATTTGTCCGCTAGTTTGGGCAGCAAATTCGAGGAAGCGTGCATAGTTTTCAATTTTACGAACGAACGCCTGTGCTTGAATTTCTTCACGTAGATAAGTGCCTGCGTAGTCTTTAAGCTCTTCCCAGGGATCAGTTGAAAGATAGGTATCGGGGAGACCACCGTAAAGCAAAAACTTATTTAAATCGAACTTGTAATCTTTAACTTCATGATAGTTAAAAGGCAGAAAATTTAACTGGCGCGCTCGTCCTGCCATGAGTGAGGTGTGAGTTTTTTTTAAGTTTTTGGCACTTGAGCCCGTGAGAAGGAAGCGTTTGTCTTTATGTTTTTCTATGAGGCCGTGGACTTCATCCATTAAATTGGGGAGTTTTTGAATTTCATCAATACAGATGATGTGATCTGTTTTTTTGATGAGCTGGTTAAGTAGGCTTGGTTGATAGGCAAATTTAGCAAAGGTTTCGGTGTCGAGCAGGTTGAGATAAATATCAGGCTTGATTTGCTGCTGGATGAATGAAGATTTTCCTGTTCTGCGAGGCCCAAGCAAAAGAACACTTTTTTGATCGAGGTGTTTTTTTAGATCCAGTGCTCTTTTAATATACATCATAGTATTATAAGTGAAAATCCGTGGAGCTGCCACGGATTTTCACTTGCGAGTGTAACCATTTGATTTAATTGATGAATTTAGACTAAAACTGACAGAACATACGAAGTTTCGTGGGCGTGCCATTCTTGTCACCGCCGCTGAAATTCAAGACAGCTTCGCCGGCCTCTTTGCCTTCGTCTTTAAACTTAGAGAGATCGCACTGCATTTCGCCTGAGAGCTTGTCGTTTCCACGAACAGCGGTAAAGCGGCGCTTGAGATTTTTCTTAACGTCGTGTTTGGCTTCAATTACTTCAGGAATTTCTGCCGACAGCACGCGGCCGTTGTAAGGAAGCTTCATGGTGAACTCTTCCATTTGGATTGGGTAAGTGAGGATGCGGCCGTCGGCGTAGGTGGCTTCAAAGAACCAGAATGGTTTAGGGTAGCTAAGTTTTGGGCCTGGAGTCGCGGCGTGGGCGAATGAGAGAAAGCTTAAGGCCACAACAAGAGTCTTCAACATAGTCAGTTCCTTCGAAAATTTATGTCATTTCAATTTAAGAAACAGGGCATAAAACGACAAGAGTTTTGTCTTAGCCGTCGTTGCCAATCGCTTCAACAGGGCAAGCGGCCAGGGCATTTTCAGCTTCTTTAAAGTCTTCTGGAGTGACGGGCTGCAATTTTACAAAGGCATGGCCTTCGTCGTCATTCATGGCGAAAAAACGCGGGGCTTCCACACAACAGGCATCACAGGCGATGCACTGGTCATCGACGAAGTATTTACCGGCCACGTTTTGAGCAAATTTGTGTTTTTTATCTGCCATGAGAGACTCCTGAAAAAGCGCCCCTCACGAGGAGGGGCGAGCTATATTTACAGGAGAGCAGGGTTAGTGACAACTTTAGCGTTGGCGTTTAACTCTTTGATCAGGTCATCTCTAAGACTGCGGCCAAAGACCTGGGCCTGAGATTGAACTTCAGTTTTAACTTGGGCGTCGATTTTGGCGGCAACGTCTGCGTTAGTTTTAGCGCCTACTTTAACGAGAAACAGTGCGCCAGGCGTTGAGAAATCAAGAATTTCTCCTTCTTTGGCAGCAAAAAGACGGCTGCCTTCGACTGCAGTCAGTGCATGGGGGCCGACAGTTAAATCATATTGATTGACCTCAGTTCCCGGCAAATGCACCAAATTCATGCGTGCTTTATCGATTGTGATTGCGGCTTTGTTATCGGTTTGGAGTACCTGTTGGAGATGAGTCTTAGTGTCGGCCATGATTTTATCAAGGTCGAGACTTTTGCGTTTCTGGAGCGCCATGCGGGCGAGCTCAGCTTTGACTTGGTCGAAAGTTTTCTTCTCTTCGCCCTTTTTGCCTTCAATAAAGAGCCAGTGGTAACCGAAGCTCGTTTTGATCGGACCCACGACTTGGCCGACTTTGCCTTCGAAAGCGGCTTTTTCGAATTCAGGAACCATGCGTCCACGCGCGAACCATCCTAGATCACCACCGTTGTCTTTGCCTGATGGATCTTCAGTTAGGGCCTTGGCTTTTTCTGCGAAGTTTTTGGCGTTAAGCGTGCCGGCCAATTTATCGGCCTTGGCCTTAGCGGCTGCTTCTTCGGCTGGAGACTTAGCAGCAAAGAGAATGTGGCGCGCCTTAGCTTCTTCAGGCTTGTTATATTTGGCGAAGCTTTCCTGATACATGTCTTCTAAAAGTTTTTTATTTTCTGGCTTGTTAGCAAACTCAGTCGCTTCCTGAGAGGTGACTTCGATCAAAGACACCAGGTCTTGGCGCTCAACACGAAGAGCTTCAGTTTTAACGCCGGTGAGTTTGAAGCGAAGAATATCGCGCGCCAAGTTTTCCGAGATAACTTGTGTTGAAAGCATTTGCTCAATTTTGCGCGAAGCTACATCTTGGCCGATAGTTTCTTCAAATTGTGCAGGCGTGTATTGGTTTTGTGCCAAAAGTCCGCGGTACATGCCGACATCAAAACGGCCATCGCGTTGGAAATAAGGAAGACGTTTGATTTCGTCTTTGAGTTCTGCTTCAGAAAGATTGAAGCCGTTCTTCATTCCGAATGAAAGAAGCAGTTTGCCTTGCACCAATTGACCCAAGACGGTCTCTTTAATGCCCATTTGTTGAATTTGTTGCGGTGTGAGCTGCTGGCCCATCATTTGATTAAAAAACTCAACTTGTTGCGATAGGCGCATGTTAAATTCACGCGGAGTGATAGAAAGACCATCCACTGATGCAACGTCCTGTGGAGATGCTGAGCCTTGGTTTTGGTAGTCCCCAAAGAGGAAACTCACAATGATAAGTAGGAATACAAGACTGAGGACAAACGTGGCAATTTTGCTCACAAAAGAGTTTTTCATGACTTCTCCT
>JBIKNE010000132.1:0-6182 GCA_044358855.1 Bacteriovoracaceae bacterium
TTGTGCATTTCTTTCGTGCCGGTGCCTATGATGTGCTGTTAGCTCCATTTGATGATTTTGAATTGGCCCAGGCGCTACGAAGAGTAAGTCTGCGTCCCGGGAGTATTGCCAATTCTGGTGAGTGGTCTCCGTTACAAGCAGCAGCTCATTTTTTCACCAGACCTATTGCAGATCAATGGGATGACTTAGCCGATAATCTTCATCGTTATTTTTCACTTTTTCTAGAGATAGGTGAGCATAAGCGCTTCCTTCTTCCGCATGGAGTGGCTGAATTTTTAATTCGAAAGCATCGCCTAGGAAAATCTCAGGCAAAGAAACTTGAGCATTTCTTGCATGACCCTAAGGGAATCTTCTTTGGTTTGGAGCGTTCTAAAAAACACTTGGCCTGGATTGTGAAGTTAGCACCTGATTTTACCTGTTATTGGGCGAGTCAAAATGTTGGCCACGCTTCACATGATGAGTTATTCGGAACACATTTTCTCAACTTATTACGTGGCCAACGTGAGCATTATGAAGCTCATCTCGAAAGAGAAAGAATGCGTCGTTTAGCGCTTACCGATGAAATAACTGGGCTATGGAATCAGCGAAAACTCTCGCAAGACCTTGAGGAGAAAGTGGCAGTTCAAGGATCGTTCTCACTGCTCTTTATCGATATCGATTTTTTCAAAAATGTTAATGACCAGTTTGGTCATGTTCACGGTTCGCAGCTCCTGATCGATATGGCCGCCATACTTCGTCGAGAATTACGAGGGAGTGATTTGATTTATCGCTACGGTGGCGATGAGTTCATTGTCCTGTTGCCTGATGTCGGTTTAGATAGCGCTAAGCATACCGCCTTAAGCCTTTCAGGTGCCATCAAGGCCCATGACTTCTCCGTCCAAGAAAGACCCTATAAGCTCAGTTTATCAGTAGGAATTGCGACCTATCCTGAGGATGCCCAGACGGCTCGAGCCTTGATCGATTTTGCTGACCAGATGATGTACATGTCGAAAAAGTCAGGGCGAGGGAAAGTCTTCCATGTGACTGAAGTTCTGTAGTCTGTAAAAATTACCTCTTCTTTCAGGTTCTTACATTTCCCACTTTGTTCTGTGGGATAACTCAATCCTATGTCTATTAAATTGATCGTTTTTGTCTGCTCGACTCTGATGTTGTCTATGACAGCACATGCTCGTAGTTTTTGCGAAGGACAACGTGTTCGAACAGCGGCCGAACAAATAGCGAGCTTTGATCCAAGTGTTGACCTTGATTTAGTTGATTACGATATTTTCTCAGGTGGAAATATTTCTGCAGGCTACGAATACGAGGTAGAGCCTGCTTATAGTAATGGTCTCTATGCCAGAACAGATCGTTGGCAAATCAATACATCACTTGTTCCTACCACTGACGGAGAGTTAAGCGGCGGACATACTTGGAGTGCAGGTATTGGGGCAAAGCATGGCGCGGAAGCCACCTTCATTCGCTTTTTCAAGAATGCTTGCCAGGCGGAAATCGCTCTGCCTTATACTCCTCGTCGTGTACCACTCAAGGCATCAGCAGCTCTTAGTGATAAGTTTCAACGTGGTGAATACTTCATATTCAAGGCATCACTCGGATTTGTTGTGAGTGCAGATATGCTCAAACTGTTAGGGACTCCGCTCTGGGGAGTGAGAGCTTCTGCCAGTTATTTACTGCAAGGGTCTTATCAAATTCATATCGTTCGTCAGGACGAAGAGCATGTTCGTTTAAAAATCATCGCTCGCCGAGGTAAGGAAATAGGAGCAGGACTCAATATTGGGTGGAGTGGTGAATTTGATGTTTTTGGTGTGTCTCAACTTGACCGCCAGCTTAGACGTATCGTTGATCCTGAACCACTTAAAGTGAGTTATAACGATACAAATGCGCGTGTTTTCATCGTCGATTACAAACTGAATTTACGAGATCCTGCCGTGGCAGATGCTTATGATAAAGTGCTAAGACAAGCAAAATATTTTAAGAGTCTTCAGCTCGCCTCTCCCTTTAGCAGCAAGAATGAAATTGAAGATAAAATTATTATGGATTTGGCCCCATTGGAAGATATCTTCCGAGCCGATCAGGATAATAACAATGTGGCCCGTATTCGTCGTACACTTCGTTCTACCTCTGATCAAGACGGAGCACGTTTCTCTTTAGATATTGGTAACAGGCTTCTTGGTTTTGAATTTGATGCAACAACAGCAGCTAGCCGAATCTCAATCAGAGAGCCAGACGATTCTATTACCCGTTATTTGCTTCGTTCTTATGATCGTACTTATGATGGTCGTGTAGGGTACTCATGGTCACGCCTCTTTACCAAAAAGGGAGTAGAGGTATTGTTAAAGTCTGTTGATAGCGAGTTTGAGCAACTTGAAGCAATTAATATAGTGCAAAACTTTGAGCGAAAAGATAGCCGCTTAAGAAAGAGTGAATTTAAAGATATCCAATTACAAATGAAGAAGGCGTTGCCTGATTTTGTGTATACGCACATTCCATTCGATGCTTGGCAACAAGGTGACAAGGATATCCTTCGCAACTTTGGTATGCGCTACCAGCTCGTCTTGGGTCCAGAAGTGGTATTTAACACACCCGAACTTAGCTCCGACGAGATTGTAACTTTATTTAAAAACTATCTGTCTCAAAAGGGCCTAAAGGCATCTGATTATTTCGTGGACGGCCCAAGAAATGAGCGGGGAGGAATTCAGCAAAGTGCTCAATTCAAGTTCCAATCAGCATTAGGAAGAATTGGTAAGAAGTTATCTCAGGCGGTTGATACAAAACGTTCCCACATTAAACGCTTAGAAGCTTTTATGGATCTCAGAAAAAACACCATTTTCTCTCAGAGTGGAATTGGTTTTTTAATGAATCTACAACCTGAGCAAACCTACCGACTCGATTTAAATCTTTCAGCGAATGATCGCCAGCTTGATTTTGTTCGCGGAGATGAAAGTACCGCAACGTTCTATCGTAAAATTCTTTTAATCAAAGAAGCACTTGAAGATGATGGGCTAGACCTGCGCCGAACAGCGGAATCTCTTAAGCTATAATCTCATCACATTATTTTAAATTATCTTAGCTTCACCATCGATGATTCCAACTTAAGCTCACTTGCCGCTGAATACCAGGGTAGAGATAGATATGCCCGTATTGGGTGGGGGATTCTCTCCAGTATCTATTGGCAAAAATATTTTCTACTCGCACATGCCAGCTTCTGTAATTGAGACTCATATCCCAGCGAACCCAAGCAGCGAGTTGAGTTTGACCATTTGTCTCAATTTCGCGCTCTCCCTCATAAACGCTACTCAAAGTAAGTAATGAATTATCATTCCATTTATAACCGATATGAGATCTCCAAGTGTATTGAGGTACATTGGTCACTTTTAAATTGTCACTGCGATCAATCTGAACAAGCATCGCTGATTGCTGCCAAGAGAATTTTTTCCATTCCCATAACGTACTGGCTTCCAATCCTTTTTGAACAAAGTACCCACTTAAATCATAAAGTGGTGCCTCATCGCGAAGTGCAGGACGTTTGAGATAAAAAGTCGCCAGTGACCACTGCTGTGTTTTTAGTCCCACTTCCCACTGCTCAGAGCGTGCTCTTTCAAGACTTTTCCCTGCTCTGTTATAATCACTGCGGTTGGGTGTAATAAAAAGTTCACTGCCTTGGCCATAGCTCAAATAGCTGGTGAATTTCCCTTGATGAGAAATGGCTAACCATGGAATAGCAAATTTATCTTTTAATTGAGCTTTCTCAGACCGGTCTGTACGTTCACTAGATCGGTCAACTTCATGCATGCTGAGCTTGGTGTTAAGCTGCCATTTATTAATCGATAGTTGCTCAAACCAGAATAATTCTCTTTGCAGAAAATTGCGCTGCGTACTCTGATCATCTTTGCTGGGATTGTCAGGGAGATCAAAATCTCCTGAGGTATTCCCCTCGCCAGCATAATTATACGCCTGCTTACCATAGCGCTCGGCCCGTTCACTCCATAGCGCACCTACATTCCATTGTCTCTCCAGGCTTAAAATTGAGCCACTTCCTTCCAGGGCCATGCGCGCAGCTGTGGTTCTGCGCCTTTCATTCTCACTTCGATAATCATAAACATCAAAGGTGCCATCACTGCAGTAACGATCATAACGACCTTCTTTGTCACAGCCATAAGGATAGGCGAGATAGTCGTCCGTTCTCAAATGCTGAATGCCCAATGTTGTGGTGATAAGAATACTGTCTGTCAGAGAGGTGGTGTTTTTTAATGTCGAAGTCAGCGCTTTGAACTCAACGGGCCTACTCCAGTCTTGCTGATTAAGATTTCGTCGCATATCAGGCACCGAAGGTAGCTTATCACCTAGGAGCGAGAAGCCCGCCACACTCGGGCGTGATTGCTTGGAGGCTTCCACTTCAAATTGCCAAAGCGATTGCGAACTCCAGCGATAATCGATGGCTCCGGCCACTAAGTGACGTTGACCTTCGGAATTTAAAGTTGGTGGAGCGATTTTCTCTATAACGGCCTGTAGTCGTGTACTGAGTTTATCCGATAGTAGTCGATTAGTTTCAAGCCCGAGGAGCTGTTGATTGGCTTCACTCCAGGAAAGATTTATCCGCGAGTAATTCTTGGAAGTCGGTCGTTTCACAGATAAGTGAATAAGTCCGGCCGGCGTGGGCGCCCCACTAGTAATTCCGACGGGGCCTTTGACGATATCAACACGCTCTTTATTATCGAGTGGAATGGATGTCTCAGCACTGATAGGCAGACCTTCGCGCAGATAGTTTGCGCGATTATCCAATGGCAAGCCTCGCAGTGAAAGGATATCCCAATATCCTCCCGCACTGTAGCTCTCTGTTAATGAGGCATCGAGACGGGTGAGATCGGAGAGACGTTCAATTCTATAAGTTTGTATTTCTGTTTGTGAGTAACTCGAGGCTGATAGTGGGGCAGTCTCAGGTGTACTTGTGAAGCCGGTCGAATTTGATAAATCGATAGCGGTTTCTTTCACATCAATAGGAGTGAGTAACTCCTGCGCCATGGCGGGAGAAGTAATTAATATAAAATAGAGTAGAAGTGTCATAAGCTTCCCTGCGCGAGCATTATCTCTTTCAGGTTCGAAGGGTTTGTCTCAGCCACGATTACTCGCAGCACCCCTAGCAAAAAAATGTCAAAGAGATCCCTCCCCGAAGGGAGGGAGGTGGTTATTACTTAGATGCTACTTTCTTAGTGGCTTTCTTGGTCGCTTTCTTCGCAACTTTTTTAGTCGCTTTTTTCTTTGTTGTTTTGTTAGCAACAATCTTCTCAAGCTTAGCTTGAAGAACAGCGATTTCTTTTTTCTGAGTCGCGATGAACTTTTTCGCGATCAAAGTTTGTTTCTTCACTTCTTTTTCAAGAAGAGCTTTCTCAGCAGCAATCTTTTTCTTAGCAATAGCGAGGTCCTTATTTACTAGTTTTGCGAATTCGCCTTGAGCTTCTTTAACCATTGCCTTCACTTGACCTTTGAATTGGCCCAAATTTGCGACAGTCTCTTTAACTGACTTAACGTTATCTTGAACGTTCTTTTTGACGTTTTCAATTGCGCCAAAGACTGAGTTGGAACTTGTGTTAGTTTCGTTTGTCATGTCAGGCCCCCAGGGTTGTTACTGATAAAAACCAGTATGTTTGGTCAGTGGTACTCTATACCCAAAACCAAAACTTTTCGCCTTGATTTTAGCTATAGGGCAGAACTGACGCCTCTTATACTCCGCAATGCTATAAAGATGGAAGACCCTTTTTACTTCTTCCTCACTAAAACCCATCGCAACGAGATCTTCTCGACGATGGCGGAAACTCAAAATCCCTTCGAGAATTGCATCTAAGCGAGGGTAAGGGGGAAGACTGTCTTGATCAGTTTGGTTCGGTTTAAGTTCGGCCGACGGTGGACGTTCTATAATGCCCGCGGGGATAAGTCCTGCATGGTTTTGGTTAAGCCAGACAGCAAGACGGTAAACTTCTGTCTTATAGAGGTCTCCCAAGAGTGAATATGCACCGACAGCATCTCCATATTGAGTTGAGTAACCGACGGCAATTTCAGACTTATTGGAGGTATTGATGACCATGGCACCGGTTTGATTGGAGCGCGTATAGATTAACATTCCTCTTAAGCGGCTTTGCACATTTTCGTCGGTGAGACCCTCGAAAGGCTCTGGGAATGTGTTCTGA